>JAOZMN010000089.1 GCA_029934265.1 Bacteroidales bacterium | reverse complement strand
ATAGGAATACTACCTGATAGTTTATTTCTTTTTTCAATAGACATTCTCATAAGATAATCTAAGGTGTCTGTGGCGTGTGATAGTCTGTTTGTGAGTATAGCAATGCGTATTTCTGCATTTTCCAACTCCTCTGTTAATTCTCTGTTTTCTACTTGTAAATCATTCATTTTATTAGTGTTTAAAAGGTTTATAAATTACTGTTTACTGTTTACTGTTTACTGTTTACTGTTTACTGATAACTGATAACTGATAACTGTTCACTGAAACAAGCTCAATGCTATATATCCGATAACAAACAAGCCGGATATTGTTGCAAAAAATTTAAGGAAACTTTTTGATGCACATTTATTGCATTCGTATCGTTTGTTGTACCAACGGTATATACCGTTACTGGCTCCGCATGTCTGACAATCTGTAAATTCAAATTCTTTATTCATTATTGTTGTTTTTCCGGGTTAGTAAATTGATTAAGATAAGGTGATAATTTTTCGTTCTGCTCTTTGTGAAAAATTATATACAATCGGGCATCGTGTACGGCTTCGGCGAGTACGCTTTCTAATGCGAACCGCATAGCAGTTGTTACTTTAATCCATCGTTCCGGATTTTTTTGTTTTCTTTCCAAGAAAGCTCCTGATACTTTATTTTCGGGGTCACGAAACCACTGACGATAATTCGCGTGTCCCATAGCTTCTTTGCCGAGTAGTTCGGTCATCTTTTTATACAGTATCCTCCTGTATTTGGATTTGTATTGTTTATGTTCCTTTTTTTCGCTTTCTCCGAGTGCTTTATAAACAACTCCTCCTTTAAGAATATCCGGGAGTTCATATTTTCCAATTCGACTTTTTGCGTTTTTATCTTTTTTCATATCTTTGTGCTTTAATTAACTTTTTTAGTAATTCAACTTTGCAAAAATACATACTTGTTTGTCAAAAACAAATATATTTGCATTTAATTTCATATTTATTTGTTTTACATCATGGATAATACTGTAAATAAAAGACTTAAAGAATTAATTTTTTTCTTAAACTTGAACACAACCGAGTTCTCGAAACAATTAGGCTATAAAAGTGCGGAGAAAATAAGTAGATTAATAAGGAGTGGAGAGGAAAAAAGCAAACCAAGCTTTGATATTCTTTTAGATATAACAAACAAGTTTGATTTTGTCAATATAGAATGGCTAATAAATGGAAATGGAAAAATGCTGAAATCTGAAAACTTGGATATTCAAAACAAGAATATTGTTCAAAGTGGAAATGGAGTTGGGAATAAGATTACTATAAATGGTGAAAACAATAAAGAAAACCCTAATGTTGATAACAGTATTTTGGAAAAAGATAAAGAAATAAAGCATTTAAAGGAACAATTAAAATTAAAAGACAAAATAATACAACTATTAGAACGCAAATAAACACACACACGCACAAAACTTGCTTAAAAACAGTTTTTTTTTGTAGTAATGTCCCTAATAGTCAGTAAGTTAATTAAATTTGCTTGTTTTTATACCGCTCTCCGTTTTGGAAATATCCCTGCTGTAATTACTCAATAATTAAACTTTACTTTTTTTGCAGGAGTTATAAGGGTATTGCAATAATCAAAAATAGAAGGCATTTTGACCACCCTACTGACCACCCTACTGACTACCCAACTGCAATTTTCTTCCAATATTCCGTTTTTCTGTATTGTCATTTTAGTTGCATAAAAAAACAGCCCATAAAAGTAAATTAACCTTTATGGGCTGTGGGTATCAGTAAGCGGTAGTAATGTTGTTTAAATGGTAGTTTTGCTTTGTAGCAATGGTAGTTCAATTATACCTAAATATACTTTTGTTTTATATCGGCATTTTTATAATAGTAGTCTTTTCTCTTTGTTTATAAGGGTTTCAGGCATTTTTTAATTGTGGTCTTTGCCAGTTTTTATTACAGAGGGTATTCATGGTTTTATGTTAAAGTGTTTTTAACTTCAGTAGCAGTTGAAAAAACAAGTCCGGTAGAAAATTTTGTACCCAAACTTGTCTGTAACTGCATAGAACCGTGTACATTACCTGCCAAATTCCAAGAACTGTTATGCGAAATTTCAGTATCTTTTTCGATAAACGCAAAACTATTAGAGCCGGGAGGGTCTCTTAAAATATGAGTTACAATATCGGGGGCTTGAGTTACAAAATCAGAACCTTCAATGGTTTGAGAACCAAAAACATAAGCCCTGTAATAACTATCACCAAAACTAAGAGGCTCCCACTGAAAACTGCGTCCTCCTGTTTCAATAACCATATTGAAAACTTGAGTAAATCCAAGTTCGGGATTGTCGGCATCGGCAATAATATTAGGCTCACCAGCCATAAATGTATATATGCCTGTTCCGCCCGGCAATGCCAATTCAGCATAAGAAGGATTGGCAATATTGTTGTCGATAATTGCAATGGCATCATTTACAGGTACGCTGTCTTCTGAAAGTGGAGCATCAATATCAAGATTATAATATTTTTCGTAAACATCAATTTTTGCGGAATAAATTTTTCCTTTCGTAAAAACAGGATAAATAAATGGCGTTTTCTCTAAATTGATTTTAACCTTAGTGTCTTTCCCTCTGAAAGTTGCAGACTTATCGCCTTTAAAAGCATCTCCGTTTTCTGCGGAAACCGTAAAAACGGCATCGCTTCTGTAAATTAAATCGTATTGATGATGATAATCAACATGTAAATCTTCCTGATAATCATCAATAGTTTGACTTGTATTTGTAATTCCATCATCGGAATCCAATTCAACCATATATTCTTTTGTTTGAATAAGGACGGTAGCATAAAGTCCTGTTATTTCGGCTGTTGTGTTGGTAATATCTCCGTCAATATCAATTATTACGGTTTCTGCATCAGCGTTAATAGTCAGTTGTGCAACAACATTTCTTGTTACGGTTTCATCAAGATTTAAAAGCGGGTGAAAAACCGACAAATCAAGAACATTAAACGGATTTGTAGGAGCCCAAAATACACCGGGATTGTCCAAAACAGGCGAAAGTCCGCCATCTTTATCAGTAACGACAAATCGTAAAGGCGGTAACTCGATTGTGTATTCACCAGTCTGCGAATCAGTATCTACGGTAGTTGTATAACAACCGGCTCCGGCTTCGGAAGTGAATTTTAATCGAGCTTTACCAATATTATTAACAGCAAGTTCCATTCCTGCTTTCTTGTCGGCTTCGGTAGTTCCTCCGACAACTCGTCCGATAACTTTTAATTTAGTTTCATCAATAAATTGAATTGCATCATAATCTTGTTCGTAATAAAGTAAACCGTCATCAATAGTAGGCCATTTTCCGTCGTTTGCAAATGTATGTCCGTTTTTATAAATTGTAAGTCGGTGATTCCCGATAGGAATTTCGACTTCAAAAAAACCGTTTGCATCTGTAACGATTGGCTGGTCGTTTACAAGAGCGTATTTATCGTCCACTTTTTGCAGAACCTGACGATTTTGTTGCAACAACTTGTACGTCTTCAACAGCTTGTCCGTTTTTGTATTCTATATGACCGTTTACTATTGCGGTTGCAATTCGGAGTCCTATATCGCTTGAAGTATTGGAGGGAATTTGCGAGCCTTCGCATTCGGAAAAACCTTGTATTTCATATTCGTACAATACGCCGGGGGCTGCGGTTTCGTCCATATAAACAGAAGTGGGGTCGATACTTGCAATTAAAGAATAATCAGCAGGGTCGGTACTTCCATAAGCTCGTCTCCAAATTTTAAAATTATCAATTTTGTCTTGATTGAAATAATTCCATTCTAATTTTATTTTATCATTGAAATATCCTTTTGAACATTCAAGTTTATTAACTGTTGTATTGAAAGTTGTTGTAAGAATTGGAGTTATTTTTCGACTTGCTTTTGAGGAGCTTAATATACCGTCAGCGGGACAATCTCCCATAGCTCTAATCCTATAATTATAAGTGATACACGACATTACTTCACTATCTAAATATGTAAACACACCTCCGGGAACTTCAAAAGTTGAATTTCCGCCGGTTGCAGTTGAGCGTTCTATCAAAAATTTATCTACACCGGAAGAGGGATTAGTCCAGTTTACTCTAATACTATTTCCGGATTGTGAGGAAGTAATACCTGTAGTTTCTGTTATTGCCGATGCAACAGGGTTAATTTCAACCCAACCGGATGTTGCATAGCCACAAATTGTGGAATAACCTGAAATTCGAGTGTAAAGTGGAATATCGTACCATGTTGCATCGGGTAATGCTACTGTTCCTGTGTTTTGTGAGGCAGGTATTACTTCATAAGCTGCACCTGTTGTGCTTTCGATTTTGGAAAGGAATATCTTAAAATCATCAATATCATTATAAGGCCATGACCACTTATATTCAATTTCACCGGAACACAAAGCTTTTTCTTCAATACTTGTTACCGTCAGCGGAGGAAGACCAAGACCTAAATTTTGAGCATCGAAAATGTCAGAGTAGCTATGATCAGTAGTTGAAGCATCTGCAAGTTTTTCTTTCTTATATTCAACATCGAAAGTAACATTTACATCTCCCAGCGAACCGTAATTCCAAGTTATCTCTGACTCTGCTGGCCCCAGATATGAATCGGTAATATAACCGGGTAAATCAACAGCTTTAGCATACCAATATATAGTAGGATTAGAACCATATGTAAAACTATAATCAAGAGAAGTCCAAGACCCCGAAGGGGTAGATGTATAATAGTATATTTTGATTTTCCCGTCAATAGAACCGTCGTCGGATTTAATGGAAAAAACAAAATAATCTGTAGCTATATTAGACTCACATAAAATAATATTAAACTTTAATCTATTCCCACACTTATCAAGAGTCAGATCGCTACTAATGCGAGTGCCGGAATTGTTTATGGGTACATTAATTACCTGCGAAAAACTAATTTGAGATATTCCTGCAAAGGCAAATATCAACAGTATAGTTTTAAGAAGTTTTTTTATTCTGTATTGTTTTTGTTGTGTATTTTTTTCTATTTTCATATTGTGTATATTTTAGATATTACTGAATTTTAATATCAGATTTTTTATGTTCTATTTCCTAATAGTATGATGAAATTAATGATTCCAGATATTTTATATCAATAAATAATTAGCACCGTGCTTTAGCTCGGTGGTTGATAAAGAATAAAACCGGCTTTAGCCAAAAATAAAAAACACGATACATAATTAGTGTCGGCTAAAGCCTTATCTATAATAATTATTACACTAAAGCACGGTGCTAATTATATCACACTATTAAGGAATAGAACGATTTTTATTAATAAAATAACACTACAAAATTACATCGAAACTTAATAATAAGCAATTTTAAAAAGTGGACAAAAAGTGGACATTTAAAAGTTTTTTGTATCTTTGTGTTATAAAAACTTGATTTGAAAAATTTCTTCTATAAAATAATTGGAAATAAAGAACAATTTACGGTACAGCATCGTATTTTTAATGCTACTATACTTGTCGGGATACTAATAAATATACCTACATCTGTAATTGCTTGGTTAATGGACTTTCCACTTATACATATCCTAATTCCCGTAATAAGTTTTTTTGTTTTTTCAGCTGTGTATTTATATTCTTTACTGAAAAAGGATTTGCACATATCTTCAATTATAGGTTTCTCTTATCTTTTATTTGTTTTCTTTCCTTTTTTTTGGTTTCATAATTCAGGAACAACCGGTGGTTTTCAAAGTTTTGCATTCTTTTTTCTGATGACAGTTATTATAGCAGCTTCCGGAAAAAAAGTTCATATATTTTCAGTCTTTTTTTCATTGGTTTTGATAAGCATAATAACTGTTGAATATTACTATCCTGAATTAATAATAAATTTTCCTTCAAAAGAAGATAGATATATTGATATAGCCATAACTTATACTATTGTTTTTATTTCGATTTATGTGATTTTACTTACTTTTAAAAGATTATACAGAGAAACAAACAATAAATTATCCGAAGCAAATAAGATACTTACCGATAAAAATATCGAAATTCAAAAACATAAAACAGAAATTGAAGTTCAAAAAGAAGAGTTAAAAGCTACAAACGATAATTTGCTTGAGCTTATGGATTTCAAACAAACTGTAACAGGTACTATAGTGCATGATTTTAAAAACAGTTTAAATTCAATAATAAATTTATCTGATAAAGAAGAGGTGGTTCAGTCTGCATACAGTCTGCAAAATCTTGTAATGAATATTCTTGAAGTTCAAAAATACAGAGAAAAAAGCTAAATTTATATTTTGAAAATTGTAACTTAAACGAACTTGTAAATAAAGCTATTAAGAGAATTAAAATACTTCTTTACGAAAAAAACATCAAACTTATTAAAGAATATGATGAAAACATTATTTTAAAAGTAGATAAGGATATAATAATAAGATTATTAGAAAACTTACTTGCAAATGCAATTAAATTTTCTCCCTTAAATGAAAATATTATTATAAAAGCACAAAAACACACTAATAATACTGTATTAATAGAGGTTTCAGACAAAGGGAAAGGAATTCCGGAAGATAAATTCTCAATGATTTTTGAGCGTTTTACACAAGTCGGACAAATAAAATCGGAAAATATAAAATCAACAGGACTGGGTCTGACATTTTGCAAACTGGCAGTAGAAGCTCACAGCGGAATTATTAAAGCAATAAATAATAAATCAGGAGGAGCAGTTTTTATGTTTTCATTACCTTTAAGTTTGGACGAACACAAGTCGAAAAAACAAAATCGGCAAAACCAAAATATTGAAAAAAAAATTATAGATGAGAAATTAAAAATATTAGAAACATTAGAAACATATAAAGAAAAATTACGGAAAATTCCTGTTTTTGAAGCAAGTGAAATAATTAAAGAACTTTATATGCACAATGACAAACAAAAAGCTGTCATAAATTGGAAAAATAAAATAAAATCAGCAGTTTTTGCCGGAAATACAGAGTATTATAATAAGTTAATTGATAGTTGATAATTGTATAATTGAAACACATGGATAATACTGAATATAAAATACTTATAATAGACGATGAACCGAATAATATTGAGGCAATTGTTAATTGTTTGCAAGAATATTTTTATAAAATATCAGTAGCAGTAGATGTTCAATCGGGATACGATATTGCAATTAAAATATTCCCAAATTTGATAATTACAGACTGGGAGATGCCGGGTCTGTCGGGTATTGAAGGAATTAAAATGTTTAAAAACAACCGGTATTTAAAAGATATTCCGATAATAATGGCTACCGGAAAAATGACAAGTTCCGAAAATTTAAAAACGGCTCTTGATGCCGGAGCCGTTGATTATATAAGAAAACCCATAGATAAAATTGAGCTTTCGGCAAGGGTATATTCTATGCTGAAACTTCATGATTCCATTAAGAAAAATATAGAGCAAGAAAAATTTATTAGAGAAGAAAAAGAACAACAATTGATAGAAACTATTAGTAAAAATAAAAGAGAACTTGCTTCTGCAACTATTCAATTAATAAGAACAGGAGAAGTAAACAAGCAATTAATTTCAGATCTTAAAAATTTATCCGGATGTTCTGAAAAAGAAAGAACGAAAATTAATAATATTATTTCCGGTCTTAAAGTTAATTCTTTACAAATAAACAGTAAAGAATTTGAGATTATATTTGAACAAGTACACCCCGATTTTTATAAATCATTAAACAAAAGATACCCTGAATTAACGAGCAGTGAAAGAAGACTTTGCTCTTTTTTGAGATTAAATATGTCAAGTAAAGAAATTGCAACTATCACATTGCAAACCGACGCAGCTCTTAAAAAAGCTCGCTTTCGACTCAGAAAAAAAATTATGTCCGGAAAATCGGAAAGCATCTCATCATATTTACAGCAATTTTAAACGGATTCGTTTTTTATAATCTTAATACATTAAGGTTAAGATATATAAAAGCTGAATTTAATTTTAATTCCTACCATATTTTAAAAACTTAGCAATGTAATTTGCGGATATTTTTGTTTTTGGAATTTTAAAATCAAACCATTCCTGTAATTTAAAATCCAAACCGTTATCGTGAATATAATTGTATAATGCTTTTTTAAGACCGGCACTATACATTTCGTGCTTACAGCCGGTAGTGTCGATATGTTCACAACCATTTTGAGCAAAGGGTTTTGAATTAGGAAAAATTCTTTCAGTTTCAAATTTTTCGGGCAGAATACCAACCGGACTGTGAACCGTCATTACAAATTGATGCCAAAATGCACTTTGTATAAGTTTATTGCTGAATAATTGTCTGACAACTTCCAGTGAATCAATAGTTTCCTGTGCCGTTTGTGTAGGAAAACCATACATCAAATAGGCATGAACCATTATGCCTGAATTTTGAAAAGCAGCTGTAACTCTTGTTACGGATTTTAAACTTATACCTTTATTCATTTTCTTTAACAAACGATTAGACGCAACTTCTAAACCTCCGGAAACTGCAATACAGCCCGATTTTGCAAGTAAAGTACAAAGTTCATCTGTAAAACCGGATTCGAATCGAATATTTGTCCACCAAGTTACGCTTAAATTTCGAGATATTATTTCTTTTGCAAGTTTTTGTAATACTTCCGGAGATGCCGCTTCATCAACAAAATGAAAGCCGGACTGTCCCGTTTGCTTAATAATTGCTTCCATTCGATTACATAAAACATTTGCATTTGCAGGACTGTATCGTTTTATATAATCTAAAGAAGTATCGCAAAACGAACAACGATGCCAATAACAGCCGTGTGCCAGCATCATTTTATTCCAGCGTTCGGAAGTCCATAAATTATGCATTCTATTAGTGGTCTCGGCAACAGATATATATTTATCCAAAGGCAAATTCAGATAAACCGGAGTTCCGATATTTTCATGGGCAAAATCTTTTTTGTCGGTATTATTGATAAATTTAATTTTTCCTTTTTCTAAAATAAAAGTTCTTGAAAGAAATTTCCCTCCCCTCAGAATATAGTCTAATAATTCTGAAAGACAAAGTTCTCCGGCATCCAAACACACATAGTCAATCAATTCAAATAATCGAGTTTCGCTTAATTCACGAAGTTCTGTATTTACATAACCTCCTCCGATAACTGTAAAAATATCGGGGTAATTTTTTTTTATAAATTCTGCGGATTTAAGTGCCGGCAAAAGATTTCCCGGAAATGGTATTGTAAAACCGATTATTTGTGGTTGATGTTTTTTAATGGACTTATCTAACAATTCACACATCATTTCGGTTATAGGTGTATTTATTGTTAGTTCGTCTAAAATAGTTTGGTAATCAATCACATTCACCGATATTTTCTCTGCGTATCGACTAAATCCGAATCTTTCATCAACACATTCTGTAATAAAATCACCAATATCTTCAATAAACAATGTTGATAGAAATTTTGCTTTATCTTGAACCCCATCAGTTCCAAAGTGCCATTCCAAGTCTTGCTGAATATTGAACCTGCTTGCCTCCGGTAAAACTCCGGTGTTTATTGAATGAACAAAAGTCGTATCCTTGCCTTGCAGGAAACTTACAACTGCATCAATATAACGAATATACTCATTTTTTAAACTAAATATTCGACCGGCATTTTCAGAGAATTTATTTCCTTTTGCAAAGTCAAATATTATTTTTAATCCCTCTTTTGAAAGTAATTTTACAATACACTCTATACTTAAATCCTGTTGTACAACTTCAAAGCTATGTTCCTGCAAAAAACCGGTTAAAGAAGGAGTAGCCGGATAAGGCGTGTTTAATTGTACAAAAGGCGGTGTTATGAGTAACAAATCTGTTTGAGGCATTTTTAAAGATATTTTTAACTTTGTAAAGTAGAAGATACAAAGTTAGCTAAATCATCTGATATATGACAATAAATATACGACAATAAATATATGAATTTGGTATAATCAGATACTTAGGGGTTGACTTTGCAATGAACTAAGGACACTT
>JAOZMN010000088.1 GCA_029934265.1 Bacteroidales bacterium | reverse complement strand
AGATAAAAGCAGAAAATGTATTTGAATATCACATAAAAATTTTTAATCGTTGGGGACAGTTAATTTTTGAATCCGATGATATTAATAAATCTTGGGACGGAAAATTTAAAGGTAAAATTCAAAATCCGGATACATATTATTATCTTATTTCTCACAAATTCGGAACAAAAGCAGGGTTTTTTAATTTATTTATTTAAAAAAATGAAACAAATCTTTTTTTTAACATTATTAATTACTTTGACTTTTACAAGTTACTCTCAAAACCCGAGTGGCGATTGCGTAGGAGCAATTCCTGTTTGTAAAAACGTGTATAACTCTCCAAATCCGTATTTATATTCCGGAGAAGGTTTTATTTATCCCGAAATTGACGGAATAGGATTAGTAAGTCCTGAATTTATGGACTGCATAACTTTGGAAACAGACGGAGTTTGGTATTTGTTCACTATACAAGAAAGCGGAAATTTACGATTTACGGTAAATCCGAACAACGACAGCGATGATTATGATTGGATAGTTTTTGACCTTACCGACCGCCGTTGCGAAGATATATATAAATATACCAAACAATATATGATAAGTTCCAACGATTTTGGTGATGAAGATAATATAATTGTTGAAACCGGAGCAAATTCTTTAATTTCCGGAGGAAATGCCGGAAATTGTAACGGTCCGGGCGATTTTAACGGACCGCCGTACAACGATGATATACCGGTAAAAAAAGGCGGAACTTATGTTTTATATCTCTCAAATTGGAGTCAATCAACTTCCGGTTTCGATATTGATTTTTCGGCATCGACAGCCAAACTGTTCGATGACGTAAAACCCGAGCTTTACGAGATGTACGGACATACGGAATGCAACGACAACGAAATTGAAGTTCATTTTACAGAGCAAATTATTTGTAATAATATTACAAATAATGATTTTACGGTAATTTCACCTTCCGGAAATATTTTATCGATACAAAGTATTACAAGTGCTTGCTCAACTTCCGTAGGTGCCGACAAATCCAATTATTTTAAACTCAGGCTTGCAAGTCCAATTTCCGAAACAGGAAAATATACCGTTAAATTTGTAGGAAATACTTCCGATGCTTGCGGAAATTCGGTCGATAAAAATACAGAACTTATTTTTAATGTAAATTTATATATTCATATCTGGGGTGATAATATTTTGTGCGAAAACGAAACCGGAATTTTGCATACATCAGGAGAATTTGATTCTTATTTGTGGAATACCGGTGAAACGGAAAAAGAAATAACCATAAATAAACCGGGCAAATACAATGTTATCGTTACAAAAGGAGCTTGCAGTGTAACGGATTTTCACGAAGTAAAATCCGGAATTGTCGATTTTACCATAGGAAACGATACTGTTTTTTGTGAAAACGAAAAAATAATTATAGGTACTGATTTTGAAGCAGACAAATATACTTGGAATAACAACGAAACTACAAATAAAATAACAGTAGATACCTCCGGAAAATATATTTTGAAATTGGAAAAAGATGGTTGTCAGGCATCGGATACCGTAATTTTAACAGCAAAAGAAATTCCATATCCCGACTTGGGCGAAGATATGTATTTTTGCATTAACGATAGTGTAATTACTTCATTAAAAAAAGATTATGAAAGTTATTTATGGAATACAGGTGATATTTCAAAAAATATAAAAGTTTTTAAAACCGGCGAGTATATTTTAAAAGTTTTGCAAAACGGTTGTTTTAATAATGATACGATTTTAATAGAAGAATTAGACCTGAATTTTAATCTCGGTAACGATACAACTATAATTTGTTCAAATGTTTACAAGGTTCTCGACCCGAAAATATATGATGCTTCTTACAAATGGAATACCGGCGATACAAGTCGGACAATTACAGTAAACGAAGAAAGAATTTTTATTTTGAATATCGAAAAATCAATATGTAAAAGTACCGATACCATAACGATAGAAGTAAAAGAAGCACCAACGGTTTATCTTGGAAACGACACACTTATTTGTTTGCAAGATACGGCTTTTTATGATGCCGGCGCCGGAAACGAAAGTTATTTGTGGAACACCGGAAACACCGAACAAAGCATAAAAATTTCCGAACCCGGCGAATATATCGTTACCGTTTTCAAAAATACCTGTCAAGAAAGTGATACCGTAAATGTAACTCGTCCGAAATTGGATATAAATATAGGTGAAGATATTAATAAATGTGAAGGCGATACTGTCAATTTGTCGGCAAATTTCGATGCGGATAAATATTTTTGGAATACCGCAGAAACTACAAAAAGCATATCCGTACACGAAACCGGTAATTATTTTTTGAAAATAACAAATACCGGTTGCACCAATTCCGATACGCTTTACGTGGAATTTACCCCTTATCCGGAATTGGATATTCAAAATTTTTATCAAGCCTGTCTCGGTGCGACCATACATTTAGAGCCGGTTACAGATGCCGATTATTATTATTGGAACAAAGATAATACGGAGGCATATTTGGAATTTATCGAAAATGATACTGTAAATATCACTGCCGGTATAGGTAATTGTAAGATTACAAGGGAAATAGAATTGTATTTTGAAGAATGCGAACCGAAATTTATAATTCCTAATGTTTTCACACCCAACGGCGACGGGAGAAATGATTATTTTACAATAAAAACAGAAGACGTATTTGAGTACAAAATTGAAATTTTTAACCGCTGGGGACAAAAAGTATATGTTTCTTATGAATTAGATAAAGGCTGGGACGGAAATGCCAACGAAAAAAAACAAAATCCGGATACTTATTATTTTATAATAACTCACAAATTCGGATACCTTACCGGACACCTTAATTTATTTCGATAAGGTCGCAGACCTTTTTAATAAACAATCTTTCACTGCTCACTGATAACTGTTCACTGTTTTTTCCCTTGATATGAATTACGACTTTTCAATAATTTTTCAATTTTGTGTATGATTTCAAAATTCTTGATACCTCCCCATTTCGGAGCGATAAGATAATCCGGAGGTGATTCGGCAATAAAACGTTCTACTATTATTTCGGGATTTAAAAGTTCGAGAAAATCTGCCACAAATACGATATATTCTTCTGCGGTGAAAAGTTTATATTTTTGAGGATTTTCAGCAAAATCTTTTGCCATTTTCGTACCTTTTACAATTTGTAATTGGTGCATTTTGAGAGTTTGAAACGGTAAATCGGAAATTATTTTTGCATTATCGAGCATTGATTTTTCTGTTTCTCCCGGCAAACCGAAAATTAGATGAATACCGATAGTTATCCCTCTGTTTTTGGTCATTTCGAGAGCTTTTACGGAATCCTCGAAAGTATGTTGCCTGTTAATTAATTTCAAACTTTCATTATTGCAAGTTTCCACACCGTATTCCAAAAGAATATAATGTTTTCTTGCAAGTTCTTCTATATAGTCAAGTTTTTGATTATCAATACAATCCGGACGAGTGGCAATTACAAGCCCGACAACTCCCGGAACGCTTAATGCTTCTTTGTAAAGTTTTTTCAGTACGGAAATATCCGCATAAGTATTTGAATAAGCCTGAAAATAAGCAAGATATTTTTGAGATTTATATTTTTTTGAGAAAAATTTTATTCCCTCTTGCAGTTGTTGTGTAACGCTTTTTTTCGGACTGCAATAAAACGGGTTAAAAGTATCGTTGTTGCAGTAAGTACAACCGCCGGAGGATTTTGTGCCATCTCTGTTCGGACAAGTAAAGCCGGCATCAACGGAAATTTTTTGTACTCTTTCGGAAAACCGGTTTTTAAAATATGTAGAGAAATCGTTATACGTTTTTTTCAATGATTTTTTTATTTTAATGCCGGTTTATTGAAATAAAATTTTTCGTGTTATATAACTGTTGTTAATTTTGATATTTATAAAATAAATACCTTTATGTCGGCTATTAAGATTTAGTTTTGTTTTTTCGTCCGGATTATTGATAATTTGATTTTTTTTACCTGCTATATCTATAATTTCAATTTGTTGAATTTTTTTTCCTTCCACAATAAAAATACCGTAATACGCTCCGCTGTATATTTTGATTTCTGATATTTTTATAATATTGTCGGTGTTTGTAATTTGCTTAAAATTAGCCGTAAAATTTCCGGCTTCGGTTACTGTGAAACTGTATGTTTCGCTGATTGAAACCGGCTCGCCGTCTTTTGTCCAGTTTACAAAATAATAATCCGTTTCGGAGCAGCAAGCAAATCGCAGGTTTCGCCGGAATTGTAAGTTCCGCCTCCGAATACGGTTCCGGCTTCCGCAGGATTTACCGATACGATGATGTCAAAAGTCGAATAAATTTCATCGGTTTTGATGTTTGCTTTATCAAAATCCGAAAAATAATTGCTTGTGCCGTTGCTGTCGAAAAAAAACCAAAAAACAAAATAAAAACACTTAAAAATATTTTTTTTCTAATTTCAACTACCATCTTTTTGATAATTTTTCGGCTTCTTGCAATAAAGTCGGTATTCTTAATTCTCCGTGCATATTTTTTATCATAAAAGCGGCATAACCTTCATCTATACCGACACTTGTAATATATAAAGGGTCAGAGCTGTCTCCTCTGAAAACAATTTTAGTTACTAAATTGTATTCATAACGTTTAATTTTCGATATTCCTATAACGGGAATTTTTTTATCTAATGCTTCGTATAAATATGCTCCGGTTTCCTGCTTTTTATTGCCGTCCGCATAGACATAACCGTCTATAATTATTGTATTTATTTCCGAAAGTTCGTACGTCTGCAACAATTCGAGCAGACAAGAAAGTTCTTTTTTATACAGTTCTTCGGGATTGTAAGTTTCTATATCATTTTTAATGATTTTTTTTGAAGAAATAACAATAGGTGATTTCCAATCGCTGAAAGTTATTCCGGCAATATTTGCTTTGTTTTCTTTATAATTTATATTTAAACAAATTTTCATATTATTGAATAAGGTCTGCAATTCGTTTTATGTTGCTTACGCATTTGTGCAAACGTTTATAAATCAGTAAATGTTGTGAAATTTTTGTAATAATATTTTCTTTGAATTTTACAAAACAAATAACTTGCCGGAAATCTTATACCGATTATTTCAAATTAATATCCGGAGCTTTAAAGTTACAGTTCGGAAGACTATGCTACAGGAAAATCCGTATTAAATTGTTTTAATCGTTTTTCCAAATCTGCAAATTGATTTTCATGAGTTTGCGAAACGCAGGCTCTTACGCCTTCCGTTTTTTCGCTTCCTGTTATTTCGAGCGAAATTGCACTTATTCCGTAATATAACAATTTTTCGAGAAGCTCGTTGCTTTCCATTTTCGGATATGAAAAAGTAAAATAAAAACCGTCTGCAATATCTTCATCTTCATCTTTATCGTAAACAATTTTAAATCCGTTTTCGATAAAAAGACGTTTCATTGTTTTGGCACGTTCGCCGTATATTTTTACATCATTTATAAAATTATATGTTCCGTCGTTGGTGGCTTTTAGCATTGCCGCCAGTGCGTACTGAGCCGAGTGTGAAACTCCTGAAGACAGCGAATACAATGCTCCGTAAACCATGGAATATCCGAAACCGGGAGTTTTGTAATATCTTTGCAAATCGGGATATTCTTTGTCGAATAAAGTAGGCGAAACAACCATCATACCGATTCTTTGTCCTGCATAACTGAACGATTTTGAACTTGAAATAAGCAATATATAATTATCGGTATATTTTGCAACAGTCGGCTGAAACGGTGCTTTGCCCGGTTCCGAATAGTTTTTTCGGAAATCCATACCGAAATATGCAAGGTCTTCAACAATTATTACACCATACTTGTCGGCAAGTTCGGCAATTATTTTTAACTCCTTATCCGTAAAGCAAATCCATGAAGGATTATTCGGATTTGAATATAAAATTGTCGAAATTTCACCACCTTTAAGATAACTTTCAAGTTTATCTTTGAGTTTGTTGCCTCTGTAATTATATACATCGAAAGTTTTATATTTCTGACCGATAACATCACATTGTTGTTTTTGAACAGGAAATCCCGGGTCTATAAAAAGAGTTCCTTTTTTTTTGGTATCTGTCCTGTTGGCGACCAAAAAAACAGCAAAACAGCCTTGCATAGAGCCGACTGTCGGAATACAAACTTTTTCATCGACTTCAATATCCAAAAATAATTTTACAAATCGACTTATTTCGGTTTTTAATGGTGCAAGTCCTTCTATCATTGGATATTTAGAGGCTACACCTTTTTTAAGAGCTTCAATTTCGGCATTTGTACCTACTTCCGGCGGTAATAATCCGGGAACTCCCATTTCCATTCTGATAAATTTTTCTCCGCTTGCTTGTTCTATTTCATTTACAAGCCTTACAAGCTCTCTGATACTTGCCGTCCCGATTGAAGGCAATTTACTTGCCTTTCGTTTTTCTGTTACAATTTCGTAATTAATTGGTGTGTTTTTGTTCATTAGTTAATGTTTTTTTTATGTTAAATTTAAGTATTCGATACTTATATTATTTTTAACTTTTCACACATAAAAAGTTATCAAATATGTAAAAAAACAAAATAATAATGTAACAAAAAAAATAAAATTGATTTTTTAATTTTTTTTTTACTAATTTTGTTGTGAAATGAAACAGCTAAAGATAACAAAGAAGGTAACTAACAGAGATGCAGAGTCTTTGAATAAATATTTGCATGATATAAGCAGGTATGACCTTATTTCTCCTGAGAAAGAGGCTGAACTTGCTTTGCTGATTAAGGAAGGAAATTTAGATGCTCTTAACGAACTTATCAGAGCCAATTTACGTTTTGTAATTTCTGTTTCCAAACAATATCAAGGACAAGGACTCAGTTTAAGCGACCTTATAAGCGAAGGAAATATCGGCTTGATGAAAGCCGCACGTAGATTTGATGCAACAAAAGGTTTTAAATTTATTTCGTATGCTGTTTGGTGGATTCGACAGTCAATACTGCAAGCTATTGCAGAACACGCAAGAATTGTACGACTGCCTTTAAATAAACTCGGCTCTATAAATAAAGTTAATCAAGTTTTCAATGAGCTTTATCAAAAATACGAAAGAGAACCTACATATTCCGAAATTGCAAAAGAACTGGATTTTGCTCCGAACGAAATAAAAAAATTAATGCAAAATTCAGCAAAAGCAGTATCAATGGACGCTCCGGTAGTAGGAGACGAAGATACAACTTTATACGATATTTTGAAAACAGACTCTTCGGCTACGGACAAAAAATTACTCAAGGAATCTTTAACAAAAGAAATTCTGAGAGTGCTTGGCAGTCTTCCCTCAAGAGAGGCCGAAATTATAAAACTGTATTACGGGCTTTCAAATGAGGGAGTTCAAACTCTTGAAGAAATAGGAGAACGTTTTAATCTGACAAGAGAAAGAGTACGACAAGTAAAAGGAAGAACAATAAAAACTTTACGCCGGCGAAGTGCTATTTTGAAAAAATATTTATAAACAGATTATAATGAATAAATTATAATGAATAGATTGCAAAAACATTTTTGATAAATAAAATTTTGAAATTACAGGTAAATTTACTAATTTTAAACCAAAATAGAATTACCGGTTTAGTATTTGTGGTACTTTGTCGGAAATACTAAAAGCACAATAAAAATTAATCTTTAAAATTATATACTATGGCATTTTGGGATAAGCTTAAAGCAGAACTGATAGACATTATAGAATGGTTAGACAGTTCGCATGACACAATGGTGTGGCGTTACGAAAGGCGAGGAAATGAAATTAAAAATGGAGCACAACTGACAGTGCGGGAGTCGCAAGTTGCGGTTTTTATTAACGAAGGACAAATCGCCGATGTATTTCCTCCGGGAAGATACACTTTAAAAACTGAAAACTTACCTATACTTTCAACACTAAAAGGTTGGAAACACGGATTTAACAGTCCTTTTAAAGCAGAGGTATATTTTTTAAACACCAAAACTTTTACAAATCAAAAATGGGGAACACCAAACGTTTTTTATTTGAGAGATGCTGATTTCGGACGTGTAACTTTACGTGCATTCGGTACATATTCGATAAAAATTACCGACCCTGTCAAATTTATTAAAGAAGTATCCGGAACAGACGGCAATTTTTCTTCCGAAGAAGTATCCGGTGAGCTTAGAAGTCTTATTGTTACCCAGTTTATTGATGCACTCGGAGAAAGTAAAACTCCACTTTTAGATATGGCTCAAAATTATAAAGATATATCTAAATTTTGTCAAACTCAACTCTTAGAAGAATTTAATGATTATGGACTTGATGTTGTAAAATTCTTGATTTCGAGTATCAGTTTGCCTGAAAAACTACAAGCAAAACTTGATGAAGGTACAGGAATGAATATGCTTGGCGATATGAATAAATATCAGCAAATGAAATCTGCCGATGCAATGGAAGGTGCCGCTAAAAACCCCGGAGCCGGAGGTGGTATGGAAGGTATGATGGGAATGGCAATGATGCAACAAATGATGAATCAAAATCAGATGAATCAACAAAATCAAAATTATTCACAAAATCAAGCACCCGGAGGACAGATGGCAACTCCACCGCCGCCACCACCGATGGTACAACTTTACGCATCAATAAACGGACAACAACAAGGACCTTTCCCGATAGCGACTTTGCAACAAATGGTTGCACAAAATCAGATTACAAAAGATACTTTGGTTTGGAAACAAGGAATGCAAGGTTGGACGGCAGCAGGACAAGTTCCTGAAACTTCCGGATTGTTCGGAGCAATGCCTCCACCACCACCTCCACCACCTCCACCGATGTAGTGAAAATATAAATTTTCATATAAAAAAGCAAGGGATTCATTTAGAGTGTATCCCTTGTTTTTATTTACACAGTGTTTCTCATTTTTCGTTCGTAAAACAAAAACCTTCCCCTCTATTGGTACAAACATTAGCTTTCAGACGATTCAAAATAGAGTACATTCCGAAAAAAGTGCGGTTCAAATAAATTGCATCTCGGACACCGCGAGCCGAGTTTGCTTTACGCAAAATCTTATTTTTTGCATATTTTTGACTTAAATTGAACATTTCATCAAGTAATCCTGTTGCTCCGAAATCGAAATAATCGGTTTTGAAAGGACGTTTTACAAGTTCGATAAGTTCTGAAAACATTTTTTTGAAAAAAGCTTTTTCTTCTGCAGTATCTTTTTCTGTAAGCATATTCATTTTTATGAAAATATCATCAATTTCGGCGGTGTCTTTTTCGGGGTCGAGCAGTACGATTTTAAAATAAGGTTCGTATAAATAATCCGGTATAGATTTCACTGCACCGAAATCTATAATACCGCACTTCCCGGAATCAGTTACGATGAAATTTCCGGAATGTGGGTCGGCATGAAATTTCTTTAAAGTGTGCATCTGAAAAGCATAAAAATCCCAAATTGCCTGCCCGATTTTATTTCTGAGTTTTTGAGAAGTTTCGCTTGCAATAAAATCATCAAGAATTTGCCCTTCAATCCAATCCATTGTAATAATTCGCTTGGAAGAAAATTCGGGATAGTATTTTGCAAAATGTAAATTTTCGATATTTCGGCAAGCCTCGGCAATTTCAACTGACCTGTTAAGCTCGCCGGTATAGTCGGTTTCTTTCATAAGCATAATTTCTACCTCTTCAGCATAATGATTAAGCTCTGCTTTTGTTATATTCATAAATTTTAAAGCAAAAGGTTTAACCATTTTTATATCAGACTGTAAGCTGTCTGCAATTCCGGGATATTGAATTTTAACGGCAAGTTTTTTGTCTTTAATTTCCGCTGAATGAACCTGTCCGATAGATGCTGCATTTATTGCACTTTTTGAAAATTTATCGAAGATTTTCAATGGACTTTTTCCGAGTTCTTGTCGGAAAGTTTTGACCACGAGCGGGAGCGACAATGGAGGAGCACTGTATTGTGCAAGTGCAAATTTATCGGTAAAAGT
>JAOZMN010000446.1 GCA_029934265.1 Bacteroidales bacterium | reverse complement strand
TTTTCGCCTTCTACAAGCGGTTTGGTTTTAATTACATCTTCAAAAATATCCGATACATTTGAAAGTGCTTTAAGTTTTATCAGTTGTTTTTTGTAATCGTTTGTTTTATTTTTTCCCGGTTCTTTCGGATTTCCTATCAAACATATCGGAAAATGTTTTACTGCAAGTCTTAATATCGTAGTAAGCGTTTCATAATCAACATATTCAACATCAACATAAAGCGAAGTAAAACTTGCATCTCCGATAGTGAGAATATTATCTTTCAGCTCTGCTTCCGACAGAAACTTTCCGTTTATCCAAGTCGGGTGATACCCTTTAAGATTTTCAGGAAATTCGACAGCTCTCATTTCGTAATCGCCCCAAGCCCAAGGCATTTGCTCATTTGGACTATCTATCTCCTGCCCTATCCATGCATCTTCTTGCGGAATATAAACCGCAATATCCGAATAAGTTTTTCCTTTGCGAAGTATGGCTTGCACTTTCTCCATATATCCATTAAAGGCTTTGATTTCGCTCCAAAGTTTGCCGACAGTACCTACATGAACAGTGGCATAAAATCGTACAGTATCCACGCCTTTAGGATTAAACGGCATTCCGTGCCAAATTACATGATTTACGCCGTTTGCAAATAAAGCATCTGCAACAAGTTTTAAATCTGCAACTTGCTCTTCTTTAATATGTCTGTAATTATATTTTCCTGATTCTTCCTTGTAAGGAAATCCGTAAGTACAAGTAAAAGTTTCCGAAGTTACGAGTTTTTTTCCGCTCAGACAAGCCGCAGACGATACTATTTGTGAAAAAGACGGCTCGTATAACATCGCTTCACTTTCCGGAACGTCTTGCGTTGCATAAGCGGTGATAATGTCCACCGGAGCACCCGAACACTGTGTGCGAGTGTACGAATTATGTGCATTTGCCCATTTTGTAAACGGTTTGTAGAAGTTGTTTATTACAAGTTCGGAAACAAGTTTCATATAATCGTAATGTACATCGGCATTTTCTTTTGAATAAATGCTGTCCATGTAAGGAATAATATCATAATCATATTTTTCTTTGAATTTTTTATCGAAATCGTCTGTCCAAATTTTTCTGGTTTCTACTTCCCAAGAATCACAAAAAAGACAAGATTTTGATCCCTTCAAGGCTTCCGATAAAGCACCTCCCGTTTTTTGAGAATAAGCATCAAAAGCCTTCTTACTCAAATGATTAAGAATATATCCTTTATGAGGGTATTCCCACGATACGGAATATGTATTTTTATAATCATCGTTTTTTGCTCCGTAAATTTGTGTCGAATTTTCATACGAAACATAGCTGTCCCCGAATGGCCATCCTGTTCCGAAAGTAAAATCGCAACCCATACCTATCGAATCGCAATATTGTTTGGTAAAAGCAACAATTTCCGACCAATCTTTGCCAAGCCATTTATATCTTGGAGTATAAGTTGTATCTGTTTTACTGAAGCGTTTTCGGCTCAAAGGATATATCCAAGCAATTTCCACTCCTCCGAAATTATTTTCTTTTGCTCTGTCTAACTGATATTTAACATCTTCCTTTTTAATAATATCGGCAAACCACCACCAGCGAGTATAAGGTTTTGAAGTTTTATATATCGGATTGTTATTGTTTTCCGTAATTTTTTTTGTTTCTTTACTTTTATTTTCTTCTTTATTATTACAACTTATAAACAAAGTCGGCAACAACAAAAGCAGTAAAATTTTTCTCAATTTCATAGTTCTTGCTTTTTAGTTTTTTGCAAAATTAATAAAGATTAAAGTATATCAATAAATTATCCGGTATTAATTTTGCGTACTACTTGATATTTATACTTCTTAACATTGAAAAATCCGGTAAATTTAATTTAACAGACATATAATTATAATATAACACATTAATTATAAGATAATTATATCATCTTATAATTATACGAATCATGTTTTGAAAATTCATACTTTTATAAAATATTTTTCATATTTAATAATTGTAATTTTTTTATTAAAAATTACGACAAATACTTCTTATGCCCAAGCCAAAGAAATCGATAGTCTTTATAACTTACTTAAAAACAGCAAGAAAGACACTGTGAAATCAAAACTTTACATTAAAATTTCTTATAAAATAATGTCTTCATATCCGGACTCAGCTCTTTTGCTTGCCAATAAAGCTCTGGAAATAGAAAATTCATTTGAAAAAAATTCTACTCGCCGTGCCGATTGTTACAACAGAATAGGCGATGTGTTTTTCTATAAAGGAAATTACAACATTGCTTTAAATTATTATAAACAAGCCGTTACAATATACGAAGAATTTAACGACATTTCCGCCAAAACTCGTACTTTCAACAATATAGGACACGTTTTTTATTATAAAGGCAGATATTCTGAAGCTATGGAATACTATCGTAAAGCCCTGAAAATAAGAGAAAAAACAGGAACCGAAAAACAAATTGCATCTTGTTACAATAATATGGGAATGATACATTTTGTTTTGGGAAACTACAGTTGGGCAGAAGAATATTACAGAAAATCATTATCGTTAAAAGAAAAAACAGGATACAAAGCAGGTATGGCATTCGGTTACAATAATTTGGGCGACATATACCTTGCCAAAAATAATTTCGACAGTGCCGGAATTTATTACAATAAGGCTTTGGAAATAAGAACAGGATTAAATGACACG
>JAOZMN010000087.1 GCA_029934265.1 Bacteroidales bacterium | reverse complement strand
TGATTAGTTCCTGTTCCAATGAAGCGGGAACCGGCAATTCCGTAAAGAAGGTTGAAGTAAAGATGGATGCAAAAACGCAGGCTTGCGTTGCATGCCACGAAAAAGAAGGTAACGGTACTTCTATCGTTCATCAATGGAAAGAAAGTACCCATGCAGCAAAAGGTATCGGTTGTTTGGCTTGCCACGCCGCAGGAGCCGATGATATTGACGGTTACGACCACGAAGGAGAACATATTGCAACAATCGTAACACCTAAAGATTGTGCAAAATGTCACCCGACCGAGTCGAAAGAATTTCAAGCAAGTCATCATGCCGATGCAGGTGCAATAATGGGGTCATTGGACAACGTTCTTGCAGAAGTAGTAGAAGGACACGCCGCTTTTCAAGACGGCAAAAATCCTGGTGCCGCCAATGGTTGCTGGCAATGTCACGGTTCAAGAGTTCAGTTACTTTTGGACGATGCTGGAAAACCTGTCAAGAATGAAGCCGGAATTATTCAATATGACCCGAAAACTTGGCCTAATACAGGTATCGGTCGTATCAACTTAGATGGTTCAAAAGGTTCATGTTCAGCTTGCCATGTTCGTCATATTTTTGATTTGGAACAAGCACGTTCGCCGGAAAATTGCGGTAAATGCCACATGGGACCCGACCACCCTCAAATCGAAATTTACAACGAATCAAAACATGGTATTGTATATCATGCCAAACGTGATGAAATGAATTTGAAATCCAAAAAATGGGTAGTCGGAGAAGATTATTCAGTAGCACCGACTTGTGCAACTTGCCACATGAGTGCAACTCCGAATCAAAAAGTTTCTCATGAAGTAGGAGCAAGAATCAGCTGGAATCTTCGTCCGAAAGTATCAAATAAAAAATACAAAGATAAAGGAGAAGAATTGCCTGCCGATTTCCTTACATGGGAAAAAAGAAGAGACAATATGAAAGATGTATGCTCGCAATGTCATACTACTCAATTTGTTGATAATTTCTATGCACAATTTGACAGTCAAGTTGAACTTTACAACGAAAAATTCGGAAAACCGGGACTTAAAATGATGAAATTATTAAAATCAACCGGACTTTTAACAGCTGTTAATTTTGATGAAAAAATAGAATGGACTTGGTTCTTCTTATGGCATCACGAAGGTCGTCGTTCACGACATGGAGCCGCTATGATGGCACCGGATTATACTCAATGGCACGGTAACTATGAGGTTGCTCATCGTTGGTACACGGAAATGGTTCCCGAAATAAGAGAAATTATCGAAAAAGCTAAAAAGTCGGGCAAAGCCTCACAAGCAAAAGAAGTGGAAACTGCTCTTGATGAAATTCTTAACAGCGAAATGCATAAGTGGTTTATCGGTAAAATGAGCCAAGAAGAGATAGATAAACGTAAAGAAGCTTCAAAAACATACAGAGAAAGATATATTAACAATTAGAAATATCCTCTCAAAATAAAAAAAGAACTGTGTAAAATATTGCACAGTTCTTTTTTTATTTGTATAATTGTAGCTTATTAATTACTAACTAAAAACTATTAATATGAAACGATTTACTATTTTTGCTCTTGTAGCATAATGTTTGCTCTCGCATCTTGCGGTGGCGGTGCCGAAAAAGCAAAACTTACAGAAAAAGGAGAATTATTAACTTCTATTAAGTGGAAACTTGACCCGAATGCAACGCTTAAAGGTACAACAGATGCAATTAAAGATACTTCCGGAATTACGGCAGATATAGAGTTGAAAGGAGATATAGGTAAAATTGCAGATTTCTTGTCTGAAACATTAAGCTTTTATCCCGATGAAAAAAATCCTCCGAAACTTGCTTATCAAAAAAAATACGGAGAAGGCTTATTATCAACTTCAACAGTAGGTTGGTGGGAATTTAACGCAGACGAAACAGCAGTTATAATGAAAGCATGGGACAGCACAGCAGGAAAAGAAAAAGCTCCTGTAACTTATACCATCAAAGAACTTACAAAAGATAAATTGGTTCTTTTAGAAGAAGGTTCAAGTTCTCCTAATATTTATTTTCCTAAAAAATAAATATTAATTTATACGCAAAAAACGACTGTGAATTTAAAATTTACAGTCGTTTTTTGTGTACGAAATAAACACCTTGATTTTCATATTTTATTTATTTCTACTCCATAAATATTATTGAAAATTTCATAAATTTTATCGTAATCACTCTCTCTTATATTTAAAGTTATTTTGCAATCGAGAGCAAAATCTTGTTTTTCAATTTCCAATTTATTGTCTTTTATTGTTCTCATTACTGCATTCATTAAAGGATATTCGTATTTTACGATAAGTTTTTTCTTTAATGTTTTTACGATAATTACCGTATTGTTAATTGCCTCTTCCGCAGCGGTTCGATATGCGTTTATCAGACCGGGTATTCCGAGTTTTGTTCCGCCGAAATAACGAACAATCACTATCAAAATATTTGTAAGCTCGTACGAACGTATTTTTCCCAAAATCGGCGGTCCTGACGAATTTGAAGGTTCTCCATCATCACTTGCCATTGCATTATTGTCGCCTTGTCCGAGTCGATATGCGTAAACATGATGGCGTGCATCATAAAATTTTTTTCTTAATAAAGCTCTTTGGTTTGCAATCTCTTCGGAGTTTTCGACAGGAAATGCAAAAGCGTAAAATTTACTGCCTCTGTCTTTAAAAAAGCCTTCAGAACTTTTTTTTATTGTTTTGTATTGGTCTGACAGTAACATCTGTAGATTAAATAAAAAAATTACACTACTTACTTGAATTCTATTTATAAAAAAGCCGATACAAAAATCGACTTTATACCAAACAAGACATACCAAATTTTAAAAATTTGTATCCACTCAATATTGTATGATAAAACTTTACCAAAGTTCTTTCTGAAAGATTACAATATCCTAATAATCAGTAAAATACTATTTACTTAACTTTGGCAAAATTGAATATTTTACAATCTTATTTCATTTTAGTAATTATAAATTCTGTTCTCCTGTTTTGTAGGTGTTGTTCTTCGGTACAAGCATCACTTGCTTTTTTATCACAGTTACATTTTACCTTCAATTTAGTTTCACCATAACCCTTTCCTTTTATTCTTGTAGGTTTGGTTATTCTCTTTTTAATATAATTTGCCGTAGCTTTGGCTCTTCTGTCCGATAATTTCAAATTGTAAATATCTGCACCTCGACAATCTGTATGTGAGGCAAGTTCAACTTCCATTTTGGGATTATCGTTCATTATTTTTACAATCTTATCGAGTTCTTGTCCGGCATCTTTTCTGATATTATATTTTTCGTAATCAAAATATATAGCATTGAAAGTAATATCAGTAGCAAGGTCGGTTCCCACATCTATTTTTTCAAGTTCAACAGCAGCAAGCTTGCCGAGTAATTTATATTGTCCTTTACGGTCAAGTTTTTTGTTAAAATCAACTTTTGTCCCGATATAACCCTCTTTCTCGAATTTAAAATCGAAACTTACACTGTCATTTACTTTATAGGTAGTCAATTCTTCAATATATTCGCCGAGTTCCGAAGTTTTTACTTTGTATTTTTGCCAATTTGAATTATCTATTACAGTTATATCGACATCTGCAAGTTTTGTTCCTGTTCCCTTTTCCGTAACAAGACAATAAATTGAAAGTCCTTTGTCGGTGTCCATTATCAACTCGGTATTAAAAGTTTTTTCTTCTCCGGAAGTTGTTACCTGCGAATTTCCGTTAAGGTAAGTTTCTTTTTCCGAAATAAATTTATAGGTTTTATCAACCTCCGCCGTAAAATTAAATTTTCCGTTTTCATCGGAAATCAAAGTTTCTAAAATATTATCTTTATCATCATATATTGTAACTTTTGCATCGGTAATGATATTTTCGCTCATATCTTTTGTAACACCTGCAATCAATTTTTCTTCAATGAATGGTTTGAGTAATTTATACGAATATATATCATCGTTTCCTTTTCCGCCGGCACGATTAGATGCAAAATATCCGAATTGCATTACGGAATCAAGTACAAATGAAAAATCATCATGGCTACTGTTTACCGGTACTCCGAGATTTGTTACATTTTCAATATTTCCATTTTTTACATCTGCCATAAAAATATCGAGCCCACCCAAGCCGAAACGTCCGTCGGAAGAGTAGAAAAACCTGCCGCTTTCATGTATAAACGGAAACATTTCATCACCTTCCGTATTAATTGAGCTAATATTTTCGGGAGTTGCCCATGTACCGCTATCAGTCATTTTTGTAATATAAATATCATTTTCGCCTTTGCCTCCGGGCATATCCGACACAAAATACAGAGTTTTTCCGTCCGCCGACAAGCAGGCTTGTGCACATGAATATTCTTTACTGTTAAAAGTCAATACTTTTTCGTTAACCCACCTACCCTCTTTGTTCTCTATTCCTATAAGTTGAAGTTTGGTAACACCGGCACTGCTTTTTTGTTTATAATTATTTCTTGTAAAAACGGCATAAGTTCCGGACTTATTGAACGTAACAGGACCTTCATGAAATTTAATATTTGAAGTAATATTAAATTCTTTTAACTCTGTCAGCTCGTTACTTTTATCCGGCGTTGCGATGTACATTGAAAGAAACGGTAATTTATTCCAATTCCACCTTCTTCTTACAGGTTTTACTTTCTCTCGTGTTGAAACAAATACTATTTTATCTTTAAAATATGCAATACCGAAATCGGCGTGTTTTGAATTTATATTTAAACTTTTAACCTTAAATTGTTCTTTATCGACAAGTAATTTTTTGAGTAATTTACTTTGTGAAACATAGTTTTGACCTCGACTGTCAGATTTATTTATCCGATTATATGTTTCCATCCACTTACTTGCATCTTCGTATTTTTCATTCATTGCCAATATGTAGGCATAATTATATACGTCTTCATTTGTTTTTTCTTGCGAAACGACCAAGTCTGCATAAATTTCTTCACATTTTTTATAATCTCCGGTATAGAAGTAACTTTCAGCAAGTTTTCTATTAGCTTCTGCTGTTCTGTTTTCTATATTTTCAAATTTTTCGATATATTTATAATAATTATATTCTTCATAGTATTCTTCTATTTTTTTGGTCTCCGCATCTTGTGAGAATGAAACACCGTGAAAAATAATTAACGCTAAAATTGTTATTATTATACTTTTTCTCATCTTTTTAAGTTATGAATTTATTAATTTCAGACTTCTGTTTGTTTTAATATTTTTACGTATTCTTTCAAAATACTATAATATGTGTACGGTATTTTTCTGCAATCAGACCTTTAGAGTTTGAAATAAATTACTGTAAATAAGATATTTGTATTTGTTATTTTTTGTTAAATTAAACCTTTATGGTCTTTTTTCATTGTATTAATCAGGCAAAATCATAAATCTACAATCAAAAATAGTCAATTACTTATTCCAAATTTACAAGTATCTTGGTGAACGTATCATTTTTTTATTTTCAAAAATAAAATCGTATCTTAACATTATTTCGTGACTGCCGGCATTATACGTAAAAGTTTTGTTTGTATAAGACCAATCGTAAGAATATCCTACCGTAAATTGGTTTGTAATATTAATACCGGCGAGTATTCCTACAGCGTCTCCTGTTCGGAACATTGCTCCGAGCATTAATTTTTCGTTAAAAATAAAACTTGCGGTAACATCTCCTTGTATCGGTGCTGATTGTGTGTATTTTATAAAAGTGGTAGGTTTTAATTTAATGTTGCGTGATATATCAAATACTGTTCCTGCAATAAAATAAAAATGTTTTTGTTCGTTTGAAAATTCATTAATTGAAGTTGAAGTATTATCTACAAAATTATTTTCAAGTAATTTAGGTGCTGAAAGTCCCAAATAAAAATTAGGCATATAATAATATAGACCGAAACCGAAATTCGGTAACATCTTACTCTGTATATTGCTCCGGAAAACAATATCATCGGCATCTGTTATTTTCAACTCGGTAAGCGGTGCCGATACCATATTCATTCCTGCTTTTAGTCCGAAAGCGAGTTTGGCTTTTCTGCTGACTTTCATGTGGTATGCAAAATCAATACTGAAACCTGTATTTTTCAAAGGTCCGGCTTTATCATTAATAAATGACAATCCTAATCCTGTTTTTGTGCTTAATATCGGACTGTTAAGTGTAAATGTTTGTATTACGGGAGCGTCGTCAAATCCGACCCACTGCGAACGGTGCAAGCCTGTTACGGAGAGTGCTTGCCTGCTTCCGGAATAGGCAGGATTAATTGCCTGCGTATTGAACATATAATGCGTAAACATCGCATCTTGCTGTGCTTCCGTACTTTGGATTATTAAAATTACAAATAGAGTAACAAGTAAAGTTCGTTTCATTTGATAGGTATTTTAAAGTCTTCGCCCTATTTTTCGGTACAAAGCCATAGTTATAAACATCTAACAATTAAGATATTATGCAACATACTTTTGTAAAACCGGATTTTTCAATTTAATATTCAAAAATTTAGTCTAACTTTATTGAGACCGGTATAAAAATGGTAATTTTCGGCAATCAGACCCTTAGGGTTTTAAGTAACGACCTGTAAATTAGATGCTTATATCTGTTGGTTTTTGTTAAACCAAACCCTAAGGGTCTTTTTATACCGAACTCTTTATTTACAGACAAAAATAATATTTTTTTTGAAACTAAAAAGATAAATCTTTGTTTTCGAGTATAATATTTTTTTTATTTTAAAATAAAATACTAATTCTTTCATTGCCATATAAATTATAATTCACTAATACATAATAAAATATGCGTTAGTGAATTATTGTAATTTCAAAAAATATAAAATAATTATTTTTACTATCTGCTCAAAAAGAAATTGCCTCTTAACGGGTCCGTCCCGTCATTTTTCTTCAATATATAATAATAAGTCCCTACCGGTAAGTTTTTATCGCCGACAACTACCCCTTTTGTTGCAACTCCGTCCCAAGCATTTTTATACCTCCTTTCTTCAAATACTTTATTTCCCCAACGATTTATTATAATCAGTGATGCTTTTGGGTATCTGTCCAATCCTTTTATAAAAAATATATCGTTAATGCCGTCGTTGTTTGGCGAAAAGCCTTTCGGTATTATTAAATCACAGACAGATGCCGTTATTGATGACGAATCTGTAAGCATCTTATTGCAATTTGCCCTATTTTTTGCATATATGCTGTATATTGCGGACTCTTCAGAATTTATCGAAAATTCCAAATAATTTGTTCCGGATATTGAATCGCCGGTTAATATTCCGTTTCTGTACAATATATATGTTACATCGTCTTGGGCATCTTCAATTTTTAATGTAACTTTTCTACCGATACATACATCAATATCTTCTACAATTAAATCTACATTCGGATAAGTTGCCACAAATATCGAACTTGTTGAACTCGTATCGGAACTACACTTGGTAACTGTATCTTTGGAAGAAACACTGACATTATTTGCTCCTTCTTCCAAATAAGCATAACCAATCGGAACTTCTAAATCGTTGCCTGTTCCTGTTGCCGTTGCTACCGGCGTACTTTCAATAAATACGGAATATTCGATATTTGTTTCCGATGCTTGAATAACAATAGCAGCATCTTCTTCAACACAAATATTATCTCCGGTAATATTTTTAAAAGCGGGTTTCGGATTTACAGTTACTGTTGCATCTTTCAAATTTACAGTGCAATTATTTATTTTTCCGGTAATTTTGAATGTATTTGCTCCTACGATAAGTTTTCCTGATGCTACTGTGAAAATTTTATCGTTTCCGTCTCCTGTTAATGTATCTATTGCTGTTTCTGCAAGACTTGCCGTATATAAAACTCCGGACTCGGAAGTGCTTATTGTTATATTCGCATCATTACCCGAGCAGACCGAACTTCCGACAACAGGTTTTGTGGAATCGAGCGACTGTACTTTTAAAATAACAGCCTCTCCGAAAATAGTATCGTTACAACCGTCAATTACTCTTAGTCTGTAACTTCCGGCAGTAGTTGCACTAATAGAAACTCCTGTTTCTCCGGCTATATCGGTACTGTCTTTTTGCCATGAATATTTTAAAGTCTCTCGTCCTGTAGTTGTTGCGGTTATCGTTTGCTTTTCACCGGCACAAATACTGTACAAGGCAGTCGGATTTATTGCAGTTGCAGGGTCATACATCGTTATTACAGCTGTATCACTCAGCGTTACTCCACAATTTCCTGTTGCCTTACATTTGTAATTTCCTGTGGAGGTAGAAGATACTACTGTTGTAAATGAATTATTTAATGTCGATGCTCCTATGGGGGCAATATCTGTATCATCTTTTACCCAAATATATGAAATTGCACCTACATCTGTTGCCGTAACACTAAAAGTTGCCGTGTCTCCTTTACAGTATTGTCCGGAAACAGGTTGTTTTGTAATTACAGGTTTTATTAATACTGTTAATTGTGCTGTATTACTTGTAAGATTTCCACAAGTTCCCGTTACCGTACATGAATACAAGCCGGCTTTTAATGTATCTACGGCAAGTAAATCAAGTGTGCCGGAATTTGTTCCGACAACTGTTGCATCTTGCTTCCATTCATAAGATAAATTATCACCCACGGCAATAATCGAGAATTGATCATCTGTTCCCGCACAAGCGGAAACAGATGCCGGTTCAGTTGTTATTGCTGTATTATCAAGAACTGTTAATGTTGCATTATTACTTGTTTGGTTAGTTCCGCAATCACTTGAAACTATACAATAATAATCTCCGGCATTTATTGCGGCAACAGATGCTATTGAATAAGAGTCAGATGTTGCTCCGGCTATTGGTACTCCGGTAAAATACCACTGATAATTTTTATTTGCCCCGTCAGCAACAACTGAAAAGGTTTTGGAATCAGTTAAGCATTTACTTTCCGATACCGGCTGTGTAGTTATATTTGTAAGCGGATTAACTGTCAGCACAGCGGTATTACTTGTAACATTATTGCAATCACCGGAAACTATACAATAATAACTTCCATCATCGGACAAGTCTATACTTGCGATAGTATATGTACTTGATGTTGCTCCGGAAACAGCTGTTCCGCCATAATACCATTGATAAGAAATATTGTAACCATCTGCAACAACCGTAAATGTTTTGGACGTTCCAACACATTTTGTTTCACTGCTTGGCTGTGTCGTAACAGCTGTTGTTTTCTTAACAAGAAAAGAAACCGTATTAGTAGTAACCGTACCACAATCTCCGGAAACCCAGCAATAATAACTACCGTCGTCTTCCAATGCTACACTTGGAATATCATACGTATTTAATGTTGCTCCTGCAATAGAAGAATTATCAAAATACCATTGAAAATTATTATTTGAACCGGTAGCCGTAACAGAAAATGTTTTTGAATCACCGACACATTTGCTGTCATCGACCGGCTGTGTAGTTACTGTTGTTTTGGGAGTAACTACAAGTGAAGCTGTATTGCTTTTAATTGTACCTCCGCAATCGCCGACAACCCAACAATAATAATTTCCGGCTTCGGATAAATTCAGAGTTCCCAAATCATAAGTATTTGAAGTTGCTCCTGAAATTTGAGAGTTGTTAAAATACCATTGAAAATTATTATTCGACCCTGTTGCCGTTATTGAAAATATCTTAGTATCTTCTTCACATTTTGTTTCTCCAACCGGTTGTACAGTAATTATAGTTGCCGGATTAACTGTTACGCTAAGTGCATCAGAAGTAGAATTACCGCAAGCATTACTTGCCGTAACTGTTATATTTGTTGTCCCTGTATAGGTATTTATCCAATCAACGGTTCCGGTTATAGAATTTCCGGTAATTACTCCTGCGGCAACAGGTATCGACCATATATAGGAAGTTGCAAGCGGGTCGTTAATTGTAAGATAATCTGTATTTGCAGAATTTTCACAGAGAGTAGTTAGTCCTGTGGGAGTTGTCGGTTTTGCCGGCTTATCTGTTATCACTACCATATTTGAACGTCCCGCACAAGTTGTAGATGAACTTTCGGAAAGCATTATTTTATCTCCGGCGGAAAAAGTACCTGAAT
>JAOZMN010000086.1 GCA_029934265.1 Bacteroidales bacterium | reverse complement strand
ACAAAAACACGATGCTCATCGGGAATTATTTTAATTTCATTAAAAATAAGAGCATTATTTCCTTTGAAATTTACCCTTCTGTTCAATGATTTCACACGAGCGTTAAGTTCCGCCAGATGAAATGGTTTTGGCAGATAATCGTCGGCACCGATTTCAAGTCCTTCGATTTTTTGTTCGACTGAATTTCTTGCCGAAATTATAATTATTCCGGAGCAGGATTTGTTTTCTTTAAGTTGTTTGATAACAGAAAGTCCGTTTCCGTCCGGCAAAGTTAAATCTACAATTACTATATCGTATTGATACAGAGATACTTTTCCGGAAGCTGTTTTGTAATCGTCTGCAACTTCACAAACGTGTCCTTCCGATGCCAAATAAGTTGTTACGGAATCGGAAAGAGCTTTTTCGTCTTCTATTATAAGTATTTTCATGAATTTATTTTTAAATTATTGAAATTTTTCCGGTACTTCCGTTCATAATAATATTGTCGCCTGTTTTCAGTTTTCGCAATAATCCTGTTACACTTACGATGCAAGGAATCCCCATTTCTCTTGAAACTATTGCGGAATGACTTAATAAACTCCCTCGCTCGACAATTATTGCCGAAGCCGTAGGAAAAAGCGTAACCCAACCGGGGTCGGTACTTGATGTTACGAGTATGTTTCCGTTTAAAGATTCCGTTTGATTCGGGTCGATAACAATTTGAACTTTGCCTTTTACGATACCCGGAGAGCAACCGATACCTTTTAAATCACCGGTAATTTCTTCGATTTTATCCGTAGAATAAATATATTCGTCCGAAAAATTATTTCCGTAAGTAAAAAAACGTTCTTCCGGAATTTTACCTGTTTTATATTCCGAAAATTCTTGTTTCCTTTTCTGTATTAAGTTTTTACAGAACATTTTACATTCCTCGTAATCTTCCGGTAATTCCGTTTTTTTATTCTTATAATTAAAATGTGTAATCAATACACCTGTAACATGAAAAATTCCTTTACTTTCAATCAAATCGAAAATTTCTTCTTGCCTCAGCATAAAAATGTCTCTCGGATTTTCGATTGCACCGTCTTGTGCAAGTTTATTGCCGATTTCGGAAAACATCATTCTTACTATTCCGAAAGCTCTGGTACGCTCGTATCTCAAATTTTCACGATTGCTGACTAAATCTCGTGCTTTTAGTAAAGCAAGATTATAAAATTTTCGTTTTAAAAATTTGTATTTCAAGTTTTTACGGACATCTTCTTCCGCTTTTTTACGAATATCCGTTTCAATATTATTATTGATGTTTTTTACAGTGATATTTTGTGTTACGTAAGACTTTATGATTTTAATAAAAAGTTCCGGATTTTGTGAATACGATATTGTTTCAAGTTTTAATTCTCCTACGCATCGCTCTCCGAATTTTGAAATATAATCGTTTATTTCGTTTTTTATTTCCGGAAATTTTCCTTTTTGAAGTTCTTTATAAATATCATTTTCCGATTTATGCAAAAATAATTCTTTAGCTTCCGGATTTGCTGATATTAAACCTGCAATTTTTATACTTCTGTGTATTGGTTCGGTTGAAATTATATCACTCGAACCACAAAGTAAATCATTGTGTATGTTTATGTTATCACTTACTTTGTACTTTGCGGACATTTTTTGTAATACGCCGAACCATATCATTGCAAAAAAATCGTTTATCAGTGGAGCTTTCCATTTTTTGAGTAAATTTTGTTCAAAATCAATGTAAAATCCTTTTATTTCTTTTGCTGAAAGTTCCGAAAAATTTATATTGCTGTATCTAAGCATTGTTTTGTTCAAATATTTTAAAAATTTTTCTCGTTCTTTCGGTAAATTTCGATGTAATTTAATCATTTTGAATATCATACCGATAATTCTAAGGCGTGCAAGTCCTTTATTCATACGGAAATCTTCCCTTAGTTCAAATTTTTCTTTAACGCCCATCATGTTTTCCATAAATTCGGCATTCAGGGAATATCCCGGCACCATTGCGAGCATTTTGTACCAATTCAGCAAATTGTAATACACCCTGCCTTTGATTAATCCGAGTGTATTCGCAAAAATTTCGGAATGTTTGTTTATTTCGTTCTCTTTTAGTCCGAGCAAACTGACAAATTGACGATAAACGGCTTCATACATTTTTATTATAAAGCTGAATGTCAGCGGAGTAGTAATTCCCGGATATGATTCTACAATATTGCTGTTGTCCCAAAGTGTATATTCTCCTTGTTTGCTGCCTGTTGCGGTTATCGGGCGAGTTTGCAACAAATAAAGTTTGTTTTCTGCAAATGCAAATTCTATATCTTGCGGTTTTCCGAGTGCTTTTTGAAGTTTGTCGAGCAAGTCGGCAATTTCTTTTAATTGTTTGTTGTTTAATGAGGATAAATTTTGTTTTTTCGGTGCGATGTCGATTTCTTTTATTCCGCTTTTTTCAGTATCACAAACAAACGCTGTAGTTTTTTTCGTAATTTGAGAAATTATTTTTTCATTTTTTATGCTGTAAGTATCGGCATCTAATTTGCCGGAAACAAGTCCTTCTCCGACTCCGTAAACTGATGATATTATTTTTGTTTCGGTATCGCCGTTTGTAGGGTCGATGCCGAAAGCTACTCCGGAAACTTCCGGATTTATCATTTTTTGGATTATTACTGCAATTTCTGCTTCGGGTTCTAATTTGTTTTCTTTTCTGTATTTTTGGACTCTTTCTGAAAGTGCTGATTTTTTTACAGCTTCTATTTTTTCGGAAAGTTCGTCCGGTTTTACGTATAAAAAAGTTTCAAATTGTCCTGCAAATGAAAATTTTGCTCCGTCTTCATCTATTCCTGAGGAACGAACCGCAAAAAAAACTTCTTCATTTTTTTTATCGAAATAATTCAAAATTTCTTTTATAAAATCATCGGAAAAAGTGGTATTGTTTTTTTGCGATAAAAAATCGGAAGGAATTACAATCCAAGTCGGTACGTTTATACCAAGTTCTTTTAATCGAAATAAATTTGTTGCTTTTCCTCCGATTTTTTCTTGAATTTCGGAAAGTTTTTGATTAGAAGTTATAAGTTTAGGCATTATATTTTTTTAGAATTAAAAAGTTCGGAATAAGAAGACGCTTAGGGTTTGATTTAATAAAATTTAACAAGTCTAAATATTTGATTTTTAATTCTTTACTTAAAATTCTAAGGGTCTGATTTCGAGAAAACATATTTTTTAGACTAAACTCATTAAATATTGAGTTCGGTATAAAAAGACCCTTAGGGTTTGATTTAACAAAATTTAACAAATCTAAATGTTTGATTTATAGTTTATTACTTAAAACCCTAAGTGTCTGATTGCGAGAAAACATATTTTTTAGACTAAACTCAATATTAAAACCGGCGAACTCTGAATTTAAACTTTATAGAACAAAGTTAAAAAAAATAAGTGATTTTCGATTGTTTTATAATATTATTAATTTTTTCCGGTTGTCTGTAAAAATTATACATTTGCAAAAATAAAACAACAATGAAGTATGCAAATATTCCTATATTTATTCCGGAATTAGCCTGTCCGCATAAATGTGTATTTTGCGACCAGCAGAAAATCAGCGGTACGCAAAATGTTCCGCAACCGAAAGAAATTTCAAAAATAATATCCGAATATTTGCAAACAATGCCTCCGAACAGACATATAAACATAGCTTTTTTTGGAGGAAGTTTTACCGGAATAGATTATAATTTGCAAGAAAGTTATTTGCAAGAAGCGTACAAATTTATTGAAACAAAGCAAGTTGCAGGAATAAGAATTTCAACTCGTCCGGATTATATCGACAATAAAATTTTGGATTTACTCAAAAAATATGGAGTACGAACAATTGAACTCGGAGCACAATCGACCAACGATAAAATTTTGCAAAAATCCGGCAGAGGACACACTTACAAAGACATCGAAAACGCATCAAAATTAGTACTTGAATACGGTTTCAAGCTTGGCTTGCAAATGATGCTCGGGCTTCCCGGCGACAGCGAAAAAATATCCCTGCAAACTGCAAAAGACATCGTAAAACTCGGTGCTGATAATACCAGAATTTATCCGACACTTATAATAAAAGGAACAAATCTTGAAAAAATGTATTTGTCGGGAAAATATAAGCCTTTGGAACTTGTCGAAGCCGTACAAACAGCAAAAAAAGTTTACCGAATTTTTGAAAAAAATAATATTAAAATAATTCGCACCGGTTTGCACCCTTCTGAAGAACTCACAAAAGAAAAATCACTTGTTGCCGGACCTTATCATGTATCGTTTAAAGAGTTAGTTTTAACTGAAATTTGGAACGATATTTTATCCGAAAAAATCAGGAATATCAATACTGAAAATATTATTATTGTTACAAACAAAGCACAATTAAATTATGCAGTCGGCTATAAAGGAAAAAACAAAAAAAAGCTTCTGAAAAAATATAAAAAAGTTAAATTTATTCCGGATAATTCACTTTATAAATACGAATTAAAAATTTTATAACTACGCCATTATATCATTATATCATTACACCATTGAACAACCAAAACTATGCTTGCAATAATCGACCACCGTTCACCGCCGGAAGCAATAGAAAATCTAAAAAAAATTACTTCCGATGTTTTATTGTTCGGCTCCGAAAACATAACTTACAATTCAATTTCCGGACATCCTGATATTTTTATCTTTCAAGATAAAAATAATATCATAATTGCTCCGAACTCTCCCGATTTGCTTATAAATTTTCTTGAAAAACATAAAATAAACTTCCGAAAAGGAGAAAAACCGGTAGGGAATGAATTAGATAACAGCGTACAATATAATTGCGTTTTAACGGATAAGTATTTTTTTCATAAAAAAGATAAAACAGACAAAATCGTACTCGAAAATAATATCGACAAGAAATTTATAAACCTTCCGCAAGCATATACAAGGTGCAGTATGATAAATTTGTCCGACAATATTATTTTACATTCCGACAAGGGAATAAAAAAAGCATTAGATAAGGAAAGTATCGAAAATTTTTATTTTTCACCCGAAGAAATAAAAATTAAAGACCATAAAAATGGCTTTTTCGGTGGAACTTGCGGGATTTTCGGTAAAAGAATATTTTTCAACGGAAATATCGATAAACATAAAGACGGCAAAGAGTTAAGGATTTTTTTATCAACTTTAAAATACGAAATAATATCTCTGCACGATGATTATTTATATGACGGAGGGGGAATATTTTTTATTTCGGAAAAATAAAAATGTATATTTGTAAAATCAGATTTTTAGATTTTTTTCAATCGAAAATTAATAACTATTTTAAAATTATTGTAAAAATGAAAATTAAAGAAGTAAGAGCTTGTGAAGTACTCGATTCGAGAGGAAACCCCACTGTAGAAGTAGAAATTACATTAGAAAACGGAACAAAAGGACGTGCAATTGTACCTTCCGGAGCGTCCACAGGCGAAAAAGAAGCAGTCGAATTAAGAGACGGAGACAAAAGCAGGTACAACGGAAAAGGCGTACTTAAAGCAGTCGAAAACGTAAATGAAAAAATAGCTCCTGCGGTTATCGGTCTGGATATTACCAAACAGCGACTAATCGACCAAACAATGATAGAACTTGACGGCACTAAAAACAAAGCTAAATTCGGAGCAAATGCAATTTTGGGAGTGTCGCTTGCCGCCGCTCGTACTGCTTCAATCGCACTCGGAATGCCATTGTATCGTTATTTGGGAGGAGTAAACGCATCGACAATTCCCGCACCGAGCATGAACGTAATTAACGGAGGTTCTCATGCCGGAAACAATGTTGATTTTCAAGAGTTTATGATAGTCCCACATAATGCTCCGGATTTCAAAACAGCTATCCGAATGGGAGCGGAAACTTTCCACGCACTTGCTAAAGTTCTGAAAGAAAAAGGCTACAGCACCGGTGTCGGCGACGAAGGCGGATATGCACCGGAACTTAAATCCAACGAAGAAGCAATGGAAGTAATTATGGAAGCAATAAAAGTTGCCGGATACGAACCCGGCAAAGATATTTCCATAGCTCTCGACCCTGCCACAAGCGAAATGTACAGAGACGGAAAATATGTTTTCTTCAAATCCGATAAGTCGGAAAAAAATTCCGATGAAATGATAGCTCTTTGGGCTGAATGGTGCAATAAATATCCGATTATTTCCATAGAAGACGGATTAGATGAAAACGACTGGGAAGGTTGGACAAAAATGAACGAAATTCTCGGTAATAAAATTGAACTTGTAGGTGATGATTTGCTTTGTACAAATAAAGAAATTCTGCAAGAAGCAATCGACAAAAAAGCCGCAAATTCGATACTTATAAAAGTTAATCAAATCGGTTCGCTTACCGAAACTTTGGACACGATAGAACTTGCCGGCAAAAATAATTTCAATTGTTTTGTATCGCATCGTTCCGGCGAAACCGAAGACACAACAATAGCCGACCTTGCCGTTGCCGTTGCTTCCGGAAAAATAAAAACCGGTTCCGGTTCACGAAGCGAAAGAATTGCAAAATTCAATCAACTTATTCGTATAGAAAATGAACTTGGAAATACTGCACGTTTCGCAGGATTGAAAGCATTTAAGAATGCGTAAAACAATTCATCAAAAAGATTTTATTTGTCGGATATTTTTATTAATATTCGACAAATTTAATTATATACAGTTTAAAGCTTAATAACCATAAAAAAAACAAATCTATTACTGCAAGCGTTTTTAATATTATTATTAGCTTCTTGCGGACAGGTAACCGAAGAGAAGGGAACAATAACAGACCAAGATGTTACAAACTATTGTAAGGTGTATGTAAAAATGAAAGAGCAAGCACCCGGAGTTCTTCAAAAACTTAATGAAGAGGGAAATACAGAGGTAGCAGGGCAAGCCGGTTTTAACGATTTTGAAAAAATTATTAAAGAAGGAGGGCTTGGCAATTTTCCGGATTTTGTACGATTGAATGCTAAAATAGGAGGAGTTTTCAGCATCATGCAAGCAAATAAAGGAATGGAAACAGCCAAAAATCTTGAAGAAAGCGGTCAGAGTATGTTTTCGGACGGGATGAGAGTGATACAAGAACAACTTGATGACCCGAATGTTCCGGAAGAAACCAAAGTAGAACTTCGTACTGCTTTGGAAGAATTAAAAGGTGGTGCTAAGGAGTTAAAAGATACTTACACCGGTAATTTAGAATGGGCAAATCTTGTAATGGAGCAAGCAAATAAATTAAGCGGACTTATCGTAAATAAAAAAGACATCGAAGTAATAAAAAAGCACGAAGCCGAAATTTTTGAAGCATATACAGGCTTTCCGGAACCGGTAGGAAACGACGGCAAATTACCACCAATAAAATGGGAATAAATGATTGACTATTTTTGATTATATATTTTCGATTTTGCTTTCGCCTGAATAATATAATGATAAATGAAGGTGGAAGTGTAGAAATAGACGGACAAGGAACGATTATGTGCTGTAAAAGTTCAATATTGAACAAAAACAGAAATAAGGGAATGACACAAGAAGACGCAGAGAGAGTCTTTACAAAATATTACGGAGTTACAAATTTTATTTGGTTAGACGGACAAGCCGGGTTGGAAATAACAGACCAACACATAGACGGTTTCGCCCGATTTGGAGATTCAAATACAATCGTTACCATGAATAACAATGATTTGCTCTATTATGACGTTAAACAATCAGATGTTGATAAATTATATGCGGCAAAAAATAAAGACGGAGTAATATACGATTTTTTAATAATTCCGCTGACTCAAAATGATGTCATAACAACTTACGGAAAAAATGTAGCTAAGGGTTCGTATTGCAACTATTACATAGCAAATACAAAGGTACTTGTACCGGTTTACAGCGACCCTAACGATACTGTGGTTTTACAAAAAATACAAACTTTATATCCAAACAGAACTGTAGTGGGAATTGATTGTAGAAATGTATATGCAAACGGAGGAATGATACACTGTGTAACTCAACAACAGCCAAAAGACTAAAAAACAGTAAATTAAAACTAAAAAACTAATGAAAAAAGGAACAATTTTATCAATTTTATTGATATTTATTACCATAAATACATTTTCGCAAGTAACAAGCAGTTGCATTTCCGGCGATTGCGAAAACGGTTTTGGAGTATATGTATGGGGAGAGGATACGGAATCCGCCGGCGACAGCTATACCGGCTACTGGAAAGACGGATATTTTAACGGAGAGGGAACTTATGTTTGGGCAAGCGGAAATAAATATATCGGTAATTTTGTAAACGGAGCACAAAGCGGGAAGGGAACAAAATATTTTACAGACGGGACGGTCGAAGCCGGTATATATAAAAATGGAGACTATCAAGGAGCATCGACAAGCGGGTGCGTTTCCGGTGATTGCGAAAACGGCTATGGAAAATATATCTGGGCGGAAGGTGATGAATACATCGGAAATTGGAAAGACGGAAAACAAACCGGTATAGGGACATATAAATTTGCTTCCGGGAACAAATATTCCGGAGATTTTGAAGTGGGATTAAGACAAGGAACCGGAACGTTTACGTGGGCAGACGGAGAAATGTATTCAGGACAATGGAACAATAATGTCCAACACGGCGAAGGAACATATCATTATTCCGACGGAACCACAAAAACAGGAATCTGGAAAGAAGGAGAGTATGAAGGAAAATTAAATGATATTATAGGTTGTATTTCAGGTGATTGCACCAACGGATACGGTACTTATACTTGGAAAGAGGGTGAGAAATATGTCGGCTTTTGGGGAAATGACAAAAGAAACGGACAGGGTATAAATTACTTTGCAAGCGGAGAAAAATATGATGGAGAGTGGAAAAATGACCACAGGAACGGATATGGAACAGATTATTATACAGACGGAACAACTAAAACAGGAATGTGGGAAGACGGAAAATATGTCGGCACAGGTTCTAATAATTACGGCTGTATTTCCGGAGATTGTTCCGGAGGATACGGTATATATACTTGGGAAAATGGAGAAAGATATGAAGGGAACTGGAAAAATAACAAAAGAAATGGACAAGGTGAAAATAAATACGCTTCCGGAGCATTGTATAGCGGTTTGTGGAAAGATGACATTAAAGAGGGAGCCGGATATTATAAATATAAACCCGGACAGAAATTTAAAAGCTATAAAGGCGATTTTAAAGAAAATAAAATAACAGGTTTCGGAACATTTTTATATACAAACGGCGATAAATATGTAGGTACATTTTTAAACGGTACATTTCACGGAGAAGGCACAATGTATTACATTACCGGCAAAATAGAAGCCGGACGCTGGGAAAACGATGTTTACAAAGGAAAAACCGCAGTTTCATCAGGTTGTGTTTCAGGAGATTGTGAAAATGGATTTGGTACGCACATACACGAGAACGGAAATAAATATACAGGCTGGTTTGTAAACGGTTCACGACAAGGAGAGGGTACATATATTTTTACAAGCGGAGATATTTATATGGGCGAATTTAAAGCCGGCACATACTTCGGACAAGGAACTTACACATTTGTTTCAGGAAAAAGATATGTCGGAGAATTTGCCGATGGAAATTATAACGGTATCGGAACAATGTATTATGCCGACGGAACAAGCGAATCAGGACAATGGAAAGACGGAAAATATGTTGAAGAAGAAATATCAAAAACCCCGCCGATAATAACTTGGCTTACGCCGGAACACAGCAATAGTTATTCCACAAAAAATACTGCTGAATTAAAACTTTGTATCAAATCGGAAGGCGAACTTGAAAACATACAAGTGCTTGTAAATGATGAAATTAAAGTGAATACTCCCGGAAGAGGTTATTCCGTGGTTAATGCCGATTGCGATTATACAATAGAGCAAGAAGTCCCAATTACGGTCGGAGCAAACAAAATAATTGTAAAAGTAAAAAACAGTGTCGGAACAACAACTTCCGAAATTCATCTTCACCGGTACTACAGTTTCGCTGAGCCCCTTGTGGAGACAGTGCCCAGATCGTTACGCCATTCGTGCAGGTCGGAACTTACCCGACAAG
>JAOZMN010000004.1 GCA_029934265.1 Bacteroidales bacterium | reverse complement strand
GTTCGACCAACAAACAAGAGTTCCAGTAGATAATTATAAACCTTTTAAATTTTAAAATAATTATGGGAAATATTTCAATAATAAGCATGGCAGAGGAAAGAATAAAGCAAGAGATGGAGGAAACTAAAATAAGAGTTTCAATTATAAAAAACAAGAGAAAACATCCTAATAATATCTATGTAAAAGCTTTGGAAGAGCGGTATAAAGAAGCCGTAAAAGTGATAAAAGAAGCACAAGAAAATGTAGAAATGATTGAACACCTTACCGAAGATGAGAAACATTTACATGAAGACTTAGATAGCATACTTTCATGTTTTCTAATGGAAGAAGAAGAAAAATAAATTAATTACAACTTTCACCTCCCTAAGCTCGCAGTTTCAAAACTTGCGAGCTTTTTTTGTCCTTTCGCAAAACACACCTTATATATAGTATTGCAGTAAAATTAGCAAATATGTATATAATACTATCCGGAAATATCTGTACAGGAAAAACAACACTTGCAAAAAAAATGCACGAACTGTCAGGCTATCGAGTTTATTCAATTGATGATTACAGAATTAAACACAACCGAAACTCCACAGCCGAGGGCGAATTTAATGCGTGGCTAAAATTAAGAACCGATATTGAAACAGACGGCAACGAGTGCGGTATTTTTGAAAGTTCCGGAACTTCAATGTGGCATCAAGATGTACTTTCTAAAATGAAAGGTGAGAAAATTCATATCCGTATGATAGCTCCGGTAAATGTTATTTTGGATAGATATTTAAAACGCAAAACAAAAATTCCAATGCCTTATGATATTTCAGATGTAAAAAAAAGTATCAATATCATAAAAAACAAACTCGACAAAAAACATTTCGATTTCACTTTTGACAGCTCAAAAATGACTGTAGAAGAAATGATAAACGAAATTAACAAGCAGTAATGGCACTTCACGAAGATAAGGTACAATTAGATATTATTATTGGTTCCGACAAAAGTCGTAAAGAACTTGCGGAGCTGTCTGCCGAGGCTGCTAAACTTCAAAACTCTATAAAATCCGTCGGCAGAGAGCATAAAAAATACAACGATAGTGCAAAAAAACTTACTGCCAATCAGGATAATTTAAACAAAACAACCCTTGCAACACAACAATTAGAGAAAGAATTAAACGACTTAAGTGCAGAGTATAAGCAAGTCCAAATTCAAGTAAAAAAAACGGCAGGTTCAGATGCCAATCTGATAGCAAAAGAAAAGGAACTTGCCAAAGCTCTTAAAGTCAAAAATCAAGAACTTAAATACGAAGTAAGTGTTTTAAAACGCTTGGAGCGTGAGCAAATAAAGCTCATTGCTACTATGAAGCGAACAAAAGCAGGAAATGAAGAATTTATTGCATCTTCCAAACGCCTCAAAGAAGTTCAAGCAAGCATGAAAGCTATTCGTCAGAGTTTTGATTTGACGGCTCTTTCTATGAAAGAATTAGAACAGCAATCTAAAAGTTTGAAAATTGCTCTAAAAAATGCAATACCAGGTTCTGAAGCGTATCAGAAGTATGAGAAAAGATTAAATGCTGTTAATCAACGATTGTCAGAGTTAAGAGTAAAATCGAAAGGAGCAGCAAACGCACAAATTGGCTTAAAAGAAAAACTGCAAAAAGCAAACAATTTCTTCAATACTTATGCCGCAGGTATAGTAACTATGGTAGCCGGACTTTCTGGACTCGGTTTTTCAATAAGGAAAGCTATTGATGGATTTAACGAATTCGAACAAGCAGAGGCAGACTTGTCAGCATTAACAGGCTTAACAGGCGATAGTTTGAAATACTTATCCGACAGTGCTAAGGAGTTATCAACTTCTATGACCAAAGATGGTATTAGAATTAAAAGTTCAGCAACTCAAATAGAAGAGGCATTTGGCATTGTCGGCTCTCAACGCCCGGAGTTATTAAAATCAAAAGAGGCACTCAAAGAAGTAACGCAAGAAGCTCTAATACTTGCTGCTGCATCTGACGGAAATTTAAAATCGGCAACTATCGCCGTAACTTCAGCACTTAATAATTTTGATTTAAAAGCCAACCAGACAAGGAGGGTAATCAATGCTCTTGCTGCTGGTTCAAAAGAAGGTGCGGCAGATATTCCTAAACTTACAAAAGTTTTTGATAAAGCAGCAACTACAGCAAACCTAATGGGTATGGAGGTTGAAGACCTTGTGGCAATATCTGAGGCTGTAGCTCCTAAATTCAATGATATGTCGATGGCTGGGAACAGTATAGACAAAGTCTTAATGAAACTTAAAGATACAGGTATAGGTTATAAAGATGGTATCTTCGATATAAATATAGCATTAGATGAGCTTAGAGTAAAAATTCAAAACGGAGAAAAAGTAACTAAACTTTTCGGTTCGGAACATGCGAAAATGGTAGAGGTATTACTTGCGGAGCAAAGTGAAATAAATAGATATAAAAAAGCAATAACAGATACAAATGTTGCTATAGAACAAGCGTCTATAAAAACAGCTACCAACGCTGTCAAATTAGAACAAGCCAAAAATAAAGCTCAAGAAAATGCAAATATTCTTGGTGAGCAACTCACTCCAGCACTTACTTTTTCTACAAATGCTTTTTCCTATTTGTTAAAAGTGTTAGTTGTAATTATTAAAAACTGGGATACGTTCGCAAAGATATTAATAATAGGAGCTACTGCTATTGCAACCTACACAATAGCAACAAAAGGAGCAATTATAGCGAAAAATCTTTATACAAAAGCGGTTCAGCTTGCAACCGTTGCACAAAAAATTTTCTCGAAAGCGGCAAAAAGCAACCCTTGGGGTTTAATTCTGACAGCAGTTGCGGCTGTTGTAGTTGCAATTATAGCATTTAAAGATGAACTGAAAGAATCCAGTAAAGCCGTTAGAGATTTCAATAAACAATTGGTAAAAGAAAAAACAGAACTTAATAATGTTTTTGATGCGTTGAAAAAAACAGGGAAAGGAACAGAAGCTCGTAAAGAACTTATTATTAAAATAAATAAAGAATACGGTAAGTATCTACCTAATTTACTTACAGAAAATTCAAGTTTAAAGGATATTGCAGAGGCTCAAAAATTGGCTAATTCAGCACTGGCAAAGAATTTAGCATTAAAATCACAAGAAGCTGCAATTGTAGAGGCAACGCAAAAAGCAATAGATGTAAGAGCAGAAATAACTTCAGATATATTGCAAGATGCAACAAGAGACAATAAACATCTGTTGAAACAAGCATCTGATGAATTTAATGAGTTAATTGAACTTCGCAAAAAAACAATAGCAACAGGAGAGCATGATGGCGGAAAAAAAAGAGCAGAATTTGAATCTAAATATGATCTTAAATATACAGCTCAAGAAATATATAAAATTATTGAGGCAGAAAATGAAAAAAATGAAAAATTAAAAGAAATAGATGCTATTTTTTCTGCATACACAAAAAAAGAAAAAGAACAAACTTATGAGCAAGAGAGACAAATGCTTATCAATCAAATAAAAAATAACATGATAAGTAAGGAGGAGTATAACTTGAAACTAAAAGCATTACAATTAAAATATGGAAAAATTAAAATTAAAAATGAAGAAACAAATAATAATGAAATTATAACTACCGAAAAACAAAAAAATAAAAAAATAATTGAAGAAAGAAAAAAGCTTGCAGACGAACTGAAAGCTATAAGAGAAGGTTATATTGCATCTGTTGATAGAATGTTTGAAGAAGAATTAACTGATGAGCTTGATAGACTTTCAGCACAAAGAAATAACGAACTAAACGCACTTGACCAACGCTTAAAAGATACAGAAGAGTTTCGATTAATGGTTCAGGCTATCAATAACAAGTACGATGGCGAAGAAAAAAAAGTAAAAGCTGATAACCGAAAAACTGAAATAGAAGCCGAAACTAATTTTCAGCTTGCTATACTTGAAATTAAAGAACAATCTGGCGAAATTGATTACGAAACTGCTTTCAACGAAAAAATGGCAATAATTCAAGAGCAATATGATGCTGAATTAATAGCTAAACAAGCCTTTATAGAAAAACAAAACCAATTAACTACTGATTACAAAAAAAAGAAAGAAGAAAAAACATTAGAAAACTTTGATGATACAGAATTTAAAGATAACCAAAGTCAATTAGACGAACTAAAAGAACTTTCGGACCAAAAATTAATTTCTGAGGAAGAGTTTACAGCGAAAAAAAAGGAATTAGAAGAAGAACATACACAAGAGAAGATAGATAGAGCAGATGATTACGCTTCCGATGCAACAGATGCTATTAATCTACTTTCTACAGCATTTGAAATTGCACAAGTTGCAGAATTAAAATCATTAGAAGAATCACTTGCGGCTAAATTAAGTGCAAATGATAGTTATTATGAAGAATTACTTAATAATGCAAGATTAAGTGGAGAACAAAGAACTGCTCTTTTAGAAGAGCAAGCCTTAGCAGAAGAACAAATAAAGGCAGATATAGAAGAGAAAAAAAATAAAATTGAAAGAAAGTATAAAAAAAGACAAGCACACATGCAGGCTTTACAAACGGCAATAGATGGAGCGGTGGCAATAGTAAAAGATGCTGCGGTTTTAGGACCTCTTGCCCTCCCAACTCAAATTGCACATGGAATACAAACAGCGGCTTCAATTGCATTGATTGAAATAAAGGCATCTCAGTTTGCTAAAGGTAAATATCCAGTAATAGGCGAAGATGATGGCAAACTGTATAATGCTGACTACGCCGACAAACTTGGTACAGGAATAATAGGCTCACCTGTATTGGTTGCGGAAGAACCGGAAATGGTTGTGGACAATCAAACGCTTTATAATCCCAAAAAAGACAAGTACGGCATGTCAGTAATGGACCATGCGAGAAGTATCATGTCGATTAAACATAGCAAAGTTCCACAGTTCGCAGAAGGGAAGGATATTGCAGTTGAAGCCGTTGGGGACTCGGCAAAAGCAACAAATTCAGACGTGTTGTTAAACAGTATAATTAACGAAGTTTCACTATTACGCAAAGAAATTGCAACTTTTGAAAAAACTAAAAAAGTGGTAGTCGTTTATTCTGATATAACTGAAGCTGGCGACCGAATTGCAGAAATAACAACAGATACAAGAACTTAAAATATGAAATATGAATGTCACAATTAGTATTATTAGCATATTCATTATATGCGTAATAGGAATATCTATTTTAGCGATAGTCGTTAATATTTACATAAAAAAGATATTGAAATTATTAAAAGCCCTATTTAAAGAAAGTTATGAGAATATTGATAGTATTACAAAAACTACCCGCTAATCCAGAAGCATACTCAGGAGTAAATCTTATAGTTGGAGGTTTAGCTTTGTTTCTTCTTGTAGGTTTCGTCAGCCTTGTAATAAAAGTGATGTGGAAGGTTATCAGCGAAAATCTAAAAGATTTCACGCCAAAATTCACAAAATTAATAGAAGATGTTACTTATATAAGAAAATTCAACGAAGATAAAGTTACGCCGAAACTTGTTGATTTTTCAAATGCGACAAAAGATATAGAAGAAGATGTTAAGCAAAATGTAATGAAAATAGACAAAACCTTAGCAATTGTAAAAGAATTACAAAATAATTGTAAAATAATAAAAAAATAAATGCTACAATTATTCATAAATAATATAGAAATAGACATACTGCCATCAACTTCTATTAATATGAAGTTGATAAATCCGATGTTTCAATATGACGGCATTCAGGGTAGTTATTCTATGCCGTTTAATTTGCCTGCAACGCCAAAGAATAATCGCATTTTCGATTACCCACACAAACTCACAAAAAAAACACACGAGGCAATTAAATTGCCTATTGAAATTGCTCATTCAGGAGTAGGAAGAATGAAAACAGGCACTATTTCAGCAAAAAAAACAAACACTGGAACTTTTGATTGCGATACAAGAATTGACGGCGGAGCAATGTCAGACAAAGTAGCTGATAGCATGCTTAATGAATATTTCTACGGCGGTCCACAAGAATTTACAGGGACTGTACCGTATGAGAACACTGATTATGCTATTTTTCCTGTCACTAATATGTTTTTTTGGAAAGATACACAATGGGATGGCGAAGCGTTTATTGACACAGTAATTAATAGTCATAATTTGACAGGGAATGTAAACCCTGCAAAAGGCAAAGCAATTGTACCATTTCCTTATTTACACAAAATACTAAGATATTTATTCAACGACTTAGGTTATGCGTTTGAAGACTATATACTTTCAACGCCACCTTTGAAATTCTTAACAATTTTCAATCTAAATGATAGCTCGGTATATCCAGAAACTCCAAACTCTGAATTAGATTTAATCCCAGAATGGCCTTTTAACATCGATCTTAAAAATCATTTGCCAGACATTTTAGTAAAACAATTCCTTAAGGATATTACTAATTTCCTTAATATCACTTTTGTTTTCAAAGATTCAAAAGTTACAACCATTAAAAATGATGATTTTCTAACATCAACATCTTATATAGACTTAACCAACAAAGCTGAATATTCGTATAATAAGTATTTTGTTGATAAGACAGAAGGCTGTAATATCACATGGACATTAGACGCAGACGATAATACTCAAAAAGATATTGGAACAATAGATGAAGCCAATACTTTCTATCATTCAGAAACTCTTGGAGAAATACCAATCACATCTGAAATGCAAATTGGAGATGTAGCAATATCGCAATTTGCAGGAGGACCTTTTGAGTACATCCGACATTTTCAGATTTTAGAAAGTATGATTGTTGATTTTAATCACGTTTTAAAATACTGGAACAATCTCGAAGGCAATGGTCCCGTAATAGACTCAATAGGAGTAGGTTTATTTCAAAATTACTTACAGACTGGTAAAGGTTTTCTGGCAAATACAAACATTTCTACAGTACATGATGGAGATGGAGGCGGTTCTACTGTCATTTACCCAGAATGCGAACAAACTGGTAATTTCATTTTAAATAGAATAAATCCAGTAAATAATGCCTTCCGTTTGCTTTTCTACAAAGGAGAGACAGAAGCTGATACGCCAGGTAACTACTACGGAGTCGGAGGAAGAATGAGCAGAGATGAAAGCCTTTATCTTGGCTGGTATGGTCAGCAAGGAATTATTCATAATTACTGGCGACACACAATAGCATGGAAACAACAAATAGACCATTACATCGAAATGAACATACAATTTTCAGCATCTGATATTAAAAATTTTGACTTCAGTAAAAAAATAAAGATTGGACAGGATATATTTATAATTGCTGAAATAGATGTAACTTTTACTCAAAACAAAATTAGTCTGGCAAAATGTAAACTTTTGCCAGATTACAATAAAAACATAGCATAATGACAATTATTAGCACGCCAGAACTTGTTATATTAAGTGGAAACCCTGTATTGTTTACAATCCAACAATCAACAATACAAGTCGCTCACTTTGTGCATATAGAAATATTAAATGAATTTTCTGAAGTTGTAGGGACTGATGTACGACCTGCTACCGCTGACAACTCTGAAATCACTTTTAATGTTTCTGATTATTTGAAAGAAGAAGTGTCAGAAATGTTTACCTTTGATAAATTAAATACAGCAGGTTTGCAAATATCAAAACTAAGCAGAAAATTTAATTTTGTAATTTTTGAAACTTGGAATAATGAAACAAGCAGGCATAACGAAACACTACTTCCTGACGACTACATTGTTATGCAAGGATTCTTATCTCGCAATTACGAAAAGTATTATCGAAAAAACATTAAGTACAATGAATATTATAGCACCCTACTGCAAGCAGACAAACGCTTCATTACTCATCAGTTAAAAGAAAGAATCTCGACAATTTACAGAAATGATATTTTATATTTTCTAAGTCTCATTGATGATGTTGTGAATATGAAATTTAGATTGTTTTTCGATGATAATAGCTCTATTGAGATATTCAAAAATGCGTATTTAGTAGATTCAAATACTTATTATTTTTTCAGTTCTGGCTTTATTACAAATGATTTACAAGCATATGAAATCGGAAAAAAAATAACAAAATATGAAGTATATATCGTTGATACTAATAATAATTTGCAAACGGAGATAATAACTTACGACATAAATAGAACATATTATAATAATCGTACTAATTTTGTTTTTAAAAATACTTTAGGAACATTTGACACTATCGAACTGCTCGGCGTAGAGGAATACGAGAATGAATTTGAAAAAATAATATCATACACAAAAGGCCGAGAGATTATAACAAATAGCAAAAAAAGCAACAGTATTTCAGTGAACTCTGGGTGGCTTTCAAATCTTTTCAAAGATACGAAACTTGCATCTTTATATTTTATTGAACTTTTTAATTCGACCGAAATTTTTGAAATAATTGATGAGAATTTAGTACCTATTTTAATTCAGAGCAATAAGTTATCATCGTACCAGTCGAATATTTTTAATTACAGTTTTAAAATAGAATATTCGCATCAAATAATTGATGCAAATTATTATCAAATTGAAGAAGATGGTGGTATAGAACCGCCAGCTCCTTCGTTAATTTACCTTGGGGGAACAAATATTCTGTCAAGCAGTACTAACACAGCAATAATAAGCTAAAAACAATGGACTTAAAAAGACTAAATCAATTAGCACAAATCACCAGCCCACCGCTGGATTACAAGATAGTTATAGATAAAGACACAGATGCTCAAAGTTATTGTATGAGTTTAAGTGATTTAAAAGCTTTAATGATAGCAGGAGTAAGTACAATACAAGACGCTGCTTCGACAACATACGTAAATACTGAAGATACGAGTAATCCAAACACTATTGTTATGCGGTCGTCAGCGGATAACAATAACCTGATATTTTACAATAAAAATGACGATGTAATACTATCTGTATTCGATGATAACTTTTGTATTTCCAAAGGCTCCATTATCTCATTAGGTGCTTTCGGGCTGATTTCAAATACCGCTGTAGGAGAATCGGCACTCTTAGCATCCTCTTCTGGAGAACGCTGTACTGCAATAGGCAGAGGGGCGTTAGCATCTTTGACAAATGCAGATGACAACACTGCGATTGGTTATCATGCTGGCCATTATATCTCGTCCCCAGGAAACACCGCCATTGGAGCTTATGCCTTGTTCGACGGTTATTACTCATATAGAAATGTAGCTATAGGAACGAGAGCATTACATGACCAATACGGTCACGAATGCGTAGCAGTTGGTTATGAAGCCCTCGAAAATAATAACTACGCAAATAATAATACAGCTATAGGAGCATATGCACTGAATAATAATCATGGGGTCTATGGGCAAGCACAGGCACTCGGAAACACCGCAGTGGGGCATAATGCGATGAGGAAGAATGTTTCGGGAAAAATGAATACGTCTGTAGGGAAAGATTCTCTCCTTAATAATACAACTCAAGAAAAAAATGTCGCAATCGGGTATGCCACATCAAGTACAGGTGCAGGAGGATATAACTGTACTGTAATAGGAGCGTATGCCAATACGCCAGGTAGTTATGATAATGTTACTTGCATTGGGGCACATTCTTCAGCAACTGGCCATAACCAAGTAATACTTGGCGATGGAGCTGTTACTGATATTTATGCAGGCAGCTCTCATCTACACAGTGTGTCTGACGAAAGAGATAAGTCAGATATTAAGACGAATAATTTAGGTTTAAATTTTATAGAAAAATTGCAAACCATAACGTACAAGGTAAATAACCGGAAACGTTACAGGAAACTGCAAAAAAGACAAGTTCCGAACCCTACTTTCGAACCCGGCGGAAGAAAAAAATTAATAAAAAACAAAAACTATTCTAATGAAATACCAAAGTTTATAGAGCGAGAAGATAAGCTGGTTAAAAATCCACGCTACATGGAAGAATATATTAAGAATCCAAATTTTGATTTTACAAATGAAGAATTTATTTTAGAATATATGCCTGTTCAGTTACCTAATGATGGAACAAAAAAAGGTAAACGCCCACATGTAGGAGTATCTGCACAGCAGGTTAAGAAAGTAATGGACGAACTTGGCATTGACTTCGCAGGTTATCAAGACCACGGACTGAAAGGAGAGCATCTTAGTATAGCTTATACTCAATTTATAGGACCGTTAATAAAATCAGTACAAGAATTGTCTGCTAAAATAAAAATATTAGAAAATAAATAATAATTTACTAACTTTTAAAACTTAAAAAATGCAAAAAGAACAAAAAGAATTAGACGTAAGAAATCCTGAAGATGCAATAACTCTAATAGAGTCGCTTGTTGATAATAGCACAATGACAGGGAGAGATTTTAAAGTTTTTCAAAAAGCAATAAAAACTTTAAACGAAGTAGTTGAGTCCTGCAAAAAAAAGAAAGTTTAAAAATCAGAGCATTTGTCCAGAATTTGGGCAGATGCTTTTTTATTTGCATGAATCGCATATTTTGAAGTAATCTCAAGCGAACTATGGTCAGCTTGCTTGGAAACTTCCTGCATAGCAACTCCATTGTTAAGCAGCTGCACAATGCCACTATCTCGTAAGCTATATAACTGGTACTCCATTGGCAGGTCTAAGTCTTTTCTTAACTTCACCCACAGCTTTCCAGTATCTCTTGTATTTTTCATTTTCTTACCTGGTACCATTCCAGTAGAAAATGGATATAATTCCCTATCGTATTTTTGAGCAATCCGTAAGTTGCAACATTAATCTTAAGCATTTCTGCTATATCTGTTTGATTAAGAATTTTCCTTTTTCTTAAAAACACTAACCGCTTTGTATTAAGCATTTATCTATATTTTTATTTAGAATGATTTTAAATAATAAGCAAATTCTAACTTAATTAGTAGAAAATACTATTATTGATATTAGATTTACTTACTTTGCACAATAAATCTATTACTTATTTTATTATTTGCAAATTTAATACCAAAAAAAATGGATAATTTACTTTTCAAAAACGCTTATTTGTCTTATTCCAGAGTGGACAAACAAAACATCAGAGTAAGAGATGAGATATGCCTTAAGTGTGCTGTATCAACACCAACCTTTTATAATTGGACGAAGGGGATAACAAAAATCCCGAAATTATGCGAGCCGATAATAGCTCAAGTTTTAAAAATGGAAATAGAAGAACTGTTTCCTGAAAAAGAATTAATAACAACTAACTAAAAACTAAAGAAAATGAATAAAATAACAGGATTTTTAGCAGTAGTAGGATTGATTAGTATTACAACTTTTGCTTACATGTCATGCGACGACCAAGCAAGTGTATCAGATAAGAAATTTGATGATACACATATTAAATTACAGAGGGAGGTAGATAAAATAAAGGCAGCTCAAATTGTCATTAAAAAAAATCAAGACACAATGAGAGTCAACCAATCTGACATTAAAGACAATCAAAGTCAGATTAAGACAGATTTGGATAGTCTAAAAAAAGGACAAAATGTGATATTTGACCATGTCACAAATCCTAATAAAAATAGTAAGAAAGAATTTAAAGACTTAATCAGATGGTAGAAGAAATTTACGTGCCACTTAAAAGCACAAATCCAAAGCCAAAAATAGTTTCAGATGATTTAAAAAGAGAGTTCTTCTGCTTAATCATCTGGACTTGGAACTTGAAAATTAAAAATGTAGGAACATATCCGCTAACATTATGGATAGTTCTTAAGTTTTTCGCAATCCCGACAGCTCTATTGTTAGATATGTCAATCGGACTATCAATAATTTTATTTTTAAAAGGAGTTGAAGCTTTTACAGAAATGCTTAAGACAGCATTTAGTAAAATGCTTAAATTCGCATTGATATTAATAACAATAGCAATACTGCCGTTTATGGGCTTGTCTTTTTTGAATTATGCTACATCTGGAAAATATCCATGGTTGCAACAAAAAGACATATTTACGAAAACTCTTGTAAGTAAAAAATTTACTGATGTTACAGAAATGTTCACCGCATCGGAAAAAATTAGAGATACTACTAAGTATATAGTAGTACACTGCGATGCAATAGACAAAGGCATATACAACAAACTGCCTGCTTTTGATATTGAAACATATCATAAGAAAAAAGGCTATAAACACTTCGCTTATCATCTGTACATAAGTCGTGCAGGCGAAACTTACCAAATGCACGAACTTAACGAGGCAACTAACCATGTAGGAAAAACAATTAACCCTGTATCTATATCTGTGTGTTTAGAAGGAAATTTTGACCATGAAAAACTGGAAGCGGCTCAAGCAAAAAGTTTACTTTTCACTCTTATAGAACTACAACGAAAATATCCATACGCAATGGTTATCGGGCATTGCGACGTATCGAATAAAAGCTGTCCTGGTAAAAATGTAAATATTAAGGAAATTAAGGAGTCTTTAAATATTCACGCTTTAGATTTATTTTTTTAATCAATTAATCACTTTTTAAATTATAGGAAATGAAGAACAATGAAGAACAAATACTTATGATATTAAGTATATTTCTCAATACAGAGGTAGTTGCGGACAGAAATGACGGTTGTATCTACTACTTCCCTACTTCGGATAAGAATGTAGCAAGTCCAGTTTTTGGAAAAATGAAGATAAGCAACTCCCCTACCGATTTTATTAGACCAAATCAAGGGAATGCAATGTTTTCGGACAACAGTACCCATTTTACACCCAACATTGACCCAACAATTACCCAACAATTACCCAACAACGACCCATTATTAACCCTACTTGGACTCACCTTAGACCCACCTAAAATTCAACAAAAAATGAAAGAGATGGTTTCTGACGATGGCAAAACAATACTATTTCGCAAACGAACCAGTGAAGAAATAGTGTCTAACAAGGTGAAGAACAATATTGAGCTTAAAGAGAAGGCATCAAGTATTGAAAAGCTTTTTATTCTAAAACAAGTTTTAACAAATCAACGTCCTACCCAAAAAAATAATGAAGCTAATTATCGGAACTTTTGCGTGATAATTGAAAAAAATGCACTGTTAGAAAAAGGTAACGAATTAAATACTTCCTTTTCGCAATTAGAAGATATAAAAAATAAGCTAATTGAAGATATAAAAAAGATTATAACGAAGCAAGAAGAGGCAGTTATTGACAAAAAAGTAAATAAAAAATTCACAAGAATAAAAGCTAACTTATTAGCTTTTATTTTAATAATTCTAATTTTTACTGGAGCATGGCTTTTTACTTCAAAGTCAGGAAATCAATTTGGGAAGAAAATAATGTCTTATGTGCCTGAAGTAGGTATTGAATTTGGAGGCAAGTATAAACCAGCCTCTACCCTGCCTACCGAAACTACATCAACTTATGACCCTGATGTTACCATAAATAAAAAAGTATATAGCAAAAAGGAAATTGTAGAACTTATAGAAGCCTACCAAACCAAACACAACACCAAAGTTTGGGAACAACGCAGAGGCTTTGTTTTTGAAGAATTTGCAAATAAAAAGTTCTCAGAATGGGAAGCTGGTAAAGCAGTAGAGAGGGGGGTAAACAGATGAATTATTACACAGTCCACATTTGCCCTGGTGTGCTAAAAACTACACCAGAACGAATTTTAAAAGCAGTTTCAGAAGTTACAGGCATCAAAGAAGAAGTAATAATCCAGAGAAGCAACAAGAGAGAAATAGTAGATGCAAGGGCAGTAGTGGCAATACTAACAAAAGAAATGACAGGTTTAACTCTTGAAAAAACAGGAGAGTTTATTAAAAAACATCACACAGTAGTATTACATTACATCAAAAAATTACAAAATGTAAAAGAAGTACATGATTTAATAACCAAAGTAAGAAAACAATTATGAAAAATATATTAATAAAAACACTGATTTTCCTTGCTGTAACAGCCATCATCATATTACTAATGATGATAAATACCAAACTTTTAATCCACCTGAATTGGATTAAGACAGGTAATTTTCTGTTAGATGATATTGCAGTTCTAATATCAGGATTAGCTTTTGCCCTTGGCTCCATATCAGTAGTGATATGGTATAATAAAGGTTTCGGAAGCGTTCTTTTAAAAATTGCTTTTGCCGTACTGGACGGATTTCATGTATATATATATAATAATTCTCACGTTGAAGATTTAGCGATGTGGGTTAGTCCAATATTTGCAGTTCAAACTGCTCTTATTTTGTTTTTCATAGGAAATGTAGTACACGGCATTATGAATGAAGAAAAAACTGACATTGTAGATTATGAAAGTCAGATCAAACTATTGAAATCAAACCTGTATGAAACATCAGAAGACTTGCGTAACTATACTGATGGATATAATGGAAGTGTTGAAAAAAGCAACAAACTCCAAAGTCAGTTACAAGCTCAGTTACAAGTTAATGAAAAATTAACAACTGACATTAACAATTTAGAATCTGACTTAAATGCAGTTGAGCTTAATGCTGTTGGTTATGCTAACAGTATATCTGCTTTGCACGAAAAAAACAAAATTTACGAACCTGTTTATATTAAATCGGAAGTAAGTAGGATTAAGAAAAAAACGGCTAACAGAACAGAAGAGGAACAGAAATTTTTAGAAAAACATTCGAATGAAAAAAGAATTAATACAAATAGCAATAGACTTAGCATTTGAAGCGGGCAAATGGTTTATAAATTTGAATTAACAAAAATATAATTATGTACGAAAAACCCTCAAATAAAAACTTAGACACTATGCACGCTTGGATAGTGTCTAAGATGAAATTTTACAAGTTTTATCCTGTAAAAACAGATATAGCATTCGACACAATTACTATGCTAATATCCGAAATGAGTGTAACAAATTGCACTTTCAATATTGCAGAAACTCACTTTATTAAGCTGAACAAAAAATACATTGAAACTGTAAATCAATGGCTGTTAAATATAGCGTTAGAAAAATGGTACAATATTACAACCGAAGCTCAACGATATTGTATTATACTCAATATCAGAAATTCTAATCTATACCAAATAGAATTGAATGATGATTATACGAAAGTAAGGAAAATTGATTGGAACTTCACAACTAATGCAAAAATAAAAAATTGGAATGAAAAATAAGTACACTCAATATAATAAGGCTTTCAAAGCAATTGCCGACAATGCAAATACAGATAAAAATTTCGATGAGGTTTTTGAAACTGAAACATCTTATAAATTTAATCAAAAAAGGAAAGCTCCATGTCCTTTTTGCGGTTCTGGAACTTCTGGCAAGGCAGATTCCGATGGTGCGTTTACTTATTATCCTAAAAACAATATAGGAAAATGTTTTAGTTGCGGAACAGGAACTAATATTATAAATTTTGTTAAGCAAATTAATTCATTCGATTATTACCAAGCTATCCATCATATCGCAAAGGTTTATTATCATGAAGAATTAATACACCCAGACCAAAACATTAATATAAGTACAGCTAAGGTAAAGAAGCCTGTAAAACTTTTGCGACGCAAAAAAATAAGCGAAGCCGAAGCAAAAGAGGAGAATGCTAAGAAGCAAAGAACACTTAATTTTCTTATATCCACAGCGAAGAAAAATAATAAGGGAAAGGCTAGTAAATATCTTGAAAGTAGAAGTTTAAAATTAGATTTACTACCTGAAAACTCATACTACTTTCTTGATAAATACAAAAAGAATACACACGGAGTAGCTTTTGTCAGTTCAAATTCAGAATGTATAAATAAAAGAAATTTCGGGCCAGGTGAATACGACAAAACTTTTTCGTATGGAGCAATGACAAACAGTCTTTACAATTGTTCATTCCGTAAAGATTCCGACTCTGTATATATAACAGAAGGTGTAATCAATGCCTTATCAATTTATCAAGTAGAAAAATCGGCTATTTCACTGTTTGGGACTACAAACGAAATAGACGACATAAATAAATTCTCTCCATATTTTACAGACAAGCATGTAGTTATAGCTTTTGATTTTGACAAAAATTTCGCAGGACAAAAAGCAAGTTTACGCCGTTCGTTTTGGATTAAAAAGCATTTCAAAACTAAAAGTGTATCTATCCTAATTCACCCAGAAGGCAAAGATGATAACGACTTGCTTAAAGAAGATACTCTAAAATCATTCCTTGACAATCCCTACAACTATATATATCCGACAATCCCCGAACTTAACAAATTCAATTTTCAAAGACAGGAACTTGGTTGCGAGTTTAAACCTGATTTAAAAATCAAAAATTATGAAAGTCGTCCAGCAATGGAAAGCGAAAAGGACGGCGATTTTGTAAAAGAAACAAAGGAACAAATTTCCGAAGAAATTTTAGGAAAGTTTGATTATTCAGGTGAAGTTTGTCAATCAACATTCTCTGATTGTAATATCAAATATGTAGAAAAATTCACAAGCATTACAAACGGTAAAGCCTATGTACATATTTCAACACCAGAAAATCCAATTTTTACAGTAAAAGAAAAATTAGTAATACGTCCGTTTGGCAAAAAACCTTATAAGAGAGTTACATTTTACGAAAGTAAAAATCCTCAAAATTGGACTTATGGACTAACTCAATTAGAGTTAGCATTTGACAATATAGGAGATGATGACGATAATAATTCCAAAAAGAAGCCTAAAAAATTAAAACATGCAATCCTTGTTTTTAATTTTATTGACTTTATAAACCTCTCTGCAATAGGAGAGAATCCAATATACTTAAACGGCGATTTAACGGCCGAGATTAAAAAGGACATACTTACTTATGTTTATGCAATAATTGTAGCTCCTGAAAACAAAACAATTAGTCGCAAACGAGCTAATGCCATAACAAGTAAACATATTTCCGTAAAACTCTACAAAACAGATACTCTATTTGCGAATATATCAGAGTATATCAGAGAACATGGACACTTTATAAAAAAGCACATAAATACGGCAATGCCATTAATGTTTTGGAAATATGACAAAAAAGAATCAAACTATAAAATTAATAGTGATATTCTAAACAATTTCCTGATGCGTCAAGGCTATTTCACATATCCGAACGATTTTGAAAAACTTGGTTTTAATTTTATAAAAAAAACAGGAAACATTATTGAAGAACTTGAATACGATCACTTCTCTTTGAATGTTATTATTTTTACAATAAAATACTTAAACAAGAAAGGTGAAAATTCAGAACTCAAAGACAGGGTAATAAATAGCAGCAAATTTTCAGAAAAAAAATTATCAACCCTCGAAAAACGCTTTGATTTAAAACCAAAATATGCTTCATTAGAACATCAGAATTGGTTTTTTACAGATGGAAATATGTGGACAGTAACAAAAAATGGAATAACTGTCGATGAATATAATAATCATAATTCTGTTATTTGGAAAAGTGATATTATTGATTTTCCTTCAAAAATAAAAGAAGCTCCTTTCAAAATTTTTCACACAAAAGCATATTCTGATTTGAGGCAAAAGCAAAAGTGTGCAGAAAATAAAGAGGAGTATAGAGAACTGCAAAGCGAAATAAACAAATTAGAAGATAACAATATATACGATATTGAAATCATAGATAGAGATAACTATATGTTACAATTACTATTTCTATTGTCATATGCTTATTTTGAAAAAGCAGAAAAAACAGGGTACCAGGTACGAGCAAATGATTTTTGGTATGATAAGCTTCCAGACCTTATCACTGCTGAAGAATTAAGAAATATAAAATTACACCTAATAAATAAGATAACAGCTTTAGGTTATCTAATGAACGACCATAGACTTCCACAAGACGACAAAGGTGTTATAATATTAGATACAATTGATGATATTGAGCAGACAGGAAAACAGAGAGGAGCCTCTGGCGGAGGTAAGTCAATGTTAATGCAGGGAATAGAATTGGTAAAATCATTACATAATGAACCAGCGGAACAGGAAGATTTCACAACAAAAGACTTTGGTTACTCGCTATACCGACGACAAAAATTGATACACTGGGAAGATTTGCACGCAAAAGCAAAAATAGGAGATAGAGTAAATGATTTTTCAAAAGGGATACAAGTGAAAAGAAAATTCAAAGACCCTGTATCAATTCCGTTTAAGGACACGCCTAAAATTGTAATTACACGTAATTACATGGACACTGAGGCAACAAGAGTTGATAGACGGCTTATAAGAATGTTCATATTTCCTTTCTTTCACGACAGCAAAGGAGGTGTATTTAATAAAACAAGGAAACCTTCCGATATTTTTAAACGTCAATTATTTTCAGGAGATAATACAGAACAAAAATCACAACTAATTAATTTCTACGCGTATGCGTATATTGCAAATAAGAAATTTGGTGAAATTAATCCACCGCTAACAGCAATGTACAGGAAAAGACTTATAAATAAAATAGGAAGTCCATTAATGGACTTCTTAAATAATTTCTTTTTTGAGTCTGATGAAAATGAAGATGAAACTCCTTTTGGATACATTGATAGGACACCCCTGTTTAATAAATTCATAACAGAACATCGAGACACGTTTAATCATTACCAAAAAAACAAACATTATAGTAATCAAAATTTCAAGCACTTAGTAGGGGATTATTGTGAGCTACGGAATTATATATTTAATCCTTCTGATACAATAACTGATTTAGCGAACAATAGAATAATGAGAAAATCAGAGGAGCAACTGGATAAGTCAGGATATCCCAAGAGGTCTGAACATTTTTACATAAACACCAATGAGGGTTATGCCAACGACACAGACAAAGATAGTGTACCAAAACCGCCAACAGAAATAGAATACAAGCAAGGGGATCTAAACGATATGGATATGCCCGAACCTCCGAAAAATCCACCAAACTTTTAAATTATGAAAATAGGAATAGTAGTAGAAGTAAGCGATAAGCTTACAATAAAAGAAATTGCAGAGTTTGCAGAAAAATTGAAAGATGAAATGGAAGAAAAAGATACGTCTGTAAATTTCTTAGTAGATAATACAGATTATACAGATTATACGGAACAATTAGAAATTGATTTTACTAACCAATAAATAAATATTAAAATTATATACCTTACGTCAATTTTCTTATGTAATTTTTACAATATAGCATAACAAGCTATATAAAAGCAAATTAAAAAAAGCGTGTGATATTTATTTATCACACGCTTTTTTATATATAACTATATACCAACATATTAACCAAATGTATAAATAATCATAAAATTAGACAGTTTTCTATATTATAAATATATTTTTATAAAAAACTTTTCCTAAAACACTGTTTTGTTGTAACAGGGAATTTAATATACTTGTAATAGGCTTATATTTAGTTGTTTATATTCGTTACAACTTTCGTACAACTTGTACTATTTTACTGTTTTGAAGTTGTACGAAAGTTGTAAGAAGGTTGTAAAAGAGTAGTTCCTTGTAGTTCTCTATTTTCCGTACAACTTTTAAACCCATTAAAACAGTCTCTTTTAACCAAGTTGTACGAAAAATAAGCTTTATAATTAATTAATTTTTAGTAAGTTACATAGATATTTGTATTTTGTTACAACAAAACAGCGTTTCTGCTAAACTATCTCTGCTCACTTTTTCCTTTTTTATAGTTTTTATCATCACTGCTAATAATTTTTTATTGCTTTAATGTCTTATTTAAGTATTAATAATGTTATATTTGCATTATTAAGAATTAATCTAAATAAAATATGAAAAATAGATTAAAAATATCTGCATTTTTAAATAAAATAGGAATTCAAAGGCATATTGCATTAATTCTAACTGGAGTGCATAAAAAAGAATTTACTCCAGTATGGAGATACAATAGAGGGCTTTGGAAGTATATTATGAAATTATATTAATCTAAATAAATAAGGAATGGAAACCAATATTATTGAATTTAGCAAAGAGAGAACATATTTAATTATGTTTATTAAAAAAGTTCTAAGAAAAGAGACAAAAGAAAACATTCTTCTGACAAATAAATTTAAGGACCAGCTTTGCTTGCTTCTTAAAAAAGCTCCGAAAGACTATATTCCAAAATCCGGAACTTTAAAAGAAAATCAAATCAGGTTTGAAATTCCAAATCGTACCTATATAAATACACGATATAATTATTATATCAGTGAAGTTGGAATGAAAGTAATTGAAAAATTTATATATAAATACTTTTGGCATATTTACGAACAACACATGATGGCAATTTCAAAAGTTGTAGGTTTCAAAATTGCAACTGAATTATTTATGGATTTTTACGATATTGATGTTCTAAAATTCGATATGTTAATCCGGAGAGATAGGAGAATGAGAATATCAAATATACCTAAAAAAACATCAAATTTATCATCTCTATTTATTGGCTAAATGTCCGCTCCGTGTCCGTTTTTGTCCGTTTTTGTCCGTTTTTGTCCGTTTTTGCTATAACCATTTAATTAATAACGCATTATGAAAATTTTTAGATGTCAAAATATTGAATACCTATTTGCTCACCAGTGCGAACTTGATAGTGAAGGAATAATTGTCCCAAAGTCAGGTTTTGAATTTGTTGAGCTTTTTTCAGGAAAAAAAATAACTTTCAAAGAAAAATCAAAAATCAAGAACGGAAATATTAGTTATAAGCAAACAGTAGATATTGAAACTAAATATACAGAAATTTCCGAAATTCAAAATTTGAATGACCAACACCTTATACTAAAGGTGTATAATATCAACGGTGAAAGTTTTACATGGGGTTCACTTTTACCTTATAATCCTGTACAATTAGAATTAGACACGGAAGGCCGTGTTGCAGATATTTCTTTTGTAAGAATACATCACTTGCCAGAATTACCGTAAAATTTCACTGTTTACTGCTAACTGTTTACTGTAATTTCGTCCTTTCCGTACACCTTATATATACATATCATTGCACTTATAAAATTATACGTGCAATGAATCCTTCAGAACTACTTAGAATATTATCAGATTATTGGGCTATTTCAACACAAGAATATCTCGGACATCGGGGAACTGCTTTGCGTTTCCTGAATGGGAATACTATGTATTATAAGGGCGAAGAGCCTGAAAGCTCAAGACCAACAGCCTTCTCAAATTCAGGAGATGATACGTTTAGCTCTTACGATGAAGCTCCAAAAGGTTCAATAGCTATTATTCCTATCAATGGAGTAATGACAAGGGAGAATCAGATGTGCGGCCCTGTAGGCACGGCAACTATTGCTGATAGAATATCTATTGCCGTAGCTCACAAGAATATAGATGCTATAATTCTAAAATATAATTCCGGAGGCGGAGCTGTAAGTTCAATAAACCCACTTTCGGAAGCTATCCAAAATGCGAATAAACCCATTATTTCTTTTGTAGATGACCTTATGGCATCTGCTGCGTTGATGACTGGCGTTAATGCTGATCTTATTATAGCATCTCATGAAGATGCTGAAATAGGTAGTCTTGGCGTTATGGCCTCTTTTGCAAATAACAAACCTGTCGAAGAAAAAAAAGGAACTAAATTTATTGAAGCATTTGCAAAACAATCAACACTTAAGAATAAAGCAATACGAATGGCTCTTGAGGGTGATTTATCAATGCTTATTGACAAAGAATTAACGCCTCTTGCTGAAAGTCTTATTAACAAATTCAAAGCTAAAAGAGGCGACAGTATTTCTGACGAAGATGTTTATCGCGGTGAAATGTATTTTGCAAACAAAGCTTTAGAAATCGGCTTAATAGACGAAATCGGCAGTTTAGACCATGCCGTTAAACGAGCTTCCGAACTTGCCAACAAAAATAAAAAAACTCAATCCGTAAATACAAAATCAAATAATCATAATAAAACTCACAATACCATGGATAAAAATAAAATCCCTGCTCTAATGTTCGTATTAGGGCTTTCGATGTTAGAAGGTAAAGATAACAAGTTTCACTTATCATCAGAACAAATGGATACTCTTGAAAAAGACTATTCCAAAAAGTACGGAAAAACATTAAGATTCAAAGGCACAACCATCGCAGAAGATGGCTCTGCTGATTTTTCTGAAAATGCACTATTCTTACTTAATGCTGATTTTACAAAAGCATCTGCCAAATTAAATGCAAATTCTGCAAAAGCTGGTAAAGATGATTTGAAAATTGCAAAAGAAGAATTTCAGGCACAACTTGCCGAAAGAGATGCTACAATAGCACAACTTTCTGATGAGCCGGAAACTGTTAATACTGTTCCGATAATCGGCAAACAAAATTCTGATTTTCGTGCAAACGCAACAGGTATTAATGCAATTACTCCAAGTCGTCCGTGGAATGAAGCCGCAATTGCAATAGCAGAAGGTCGTCCTCGTGAGGCAAATGCTTTTAAAGCAAACGGTGTAACCGAAGCTGATATTGACCAGTTTATTGCTGATTACAAATCCGCATCAAGTACTATCGACCACACACAAATGGACGATGTTTTGGGTAATTATCACAGAGAGACGGCAACCGAAATAAACGAAATGTTGGTTGAGAATGAAGAAGTAAATTCTTTATTCCCAATGCGAAGTACAGGTATCAAAGATATTTATGCTTCCGTAAGCGATTGGATAGAAAACCATTTACAACCTCGTAATACTACTTGGACAGACAAAGGAGGTAACGAATTTCAAGCCGAAGAAGTACGACTTAAAAACTGGGAAGTCACCCGAACTTTCGTAAAAGCTCAAATGTTTGGTTTTATCGAAAGCTGGTTAGCAACTAAGACTGTAGGAACTGATCCTTATCAGCCTTCTTTTGTTTCTTGGTTTATAACAAAAATAATGAGACAAATTTCTCTTGTAGAGCGACCGCTTAATGCTATTAGAGGTGTTCATGTTGAACCTGTCTCAGGCGTTCCTGGTAAATCAATCAATTCGCAAGATGGACTTTTGAAACAATTACAAAATGTAATTGCTGACTATCGTGTACTTCCTGCGAAAATTGGAAAAGGTGAGTATGGACATATTGATGCTTCTGGAAATCCTAATCGAAATCATGTTTATCAGAAAAATGTTGATTTAATTTTAACTATTCCTCAGAATGTAAAAGATGGTTTCATATGGAATTTTTATATGTCAAAAGAAGATAAACGTCAGAGAGATATTTATATTAAAGACATGGTAGCATCTGATGCTAATTTCAAGGATAAAGAAACTGCTCATAGTTTCCAAAACTTTAATTACATTGGTACTCCTCACTTACCTGATGGACTTTATATAATTACAATGCCAAATAACGCACTGCAATTATTTAGAGAAAAAGCTGATGATAACAGAATGTACGTTGAACGTTTAAAACGTGATACTCATGTACACATGGACGGAGCAAGAGGCTTTTTATTTCCTATTACAGGAAAAAAATATGATACACTTGCAGAATTGCAAGCTGCAGAATATAAAAACCAACGCATTTTTACAAATGCTGAATTTGGAGCTTACACTACCGAACCGGCTACTGCTGATGATACAACGCCATCAGTAGCAAATCACAATGTAATTGAAACTGTAGCAAATACAGGAGCAACTGTTATTTCTACTATTGATGATAGTATTGTTGGACAAACAATTTTCATCGTTGGAGGTTCTGATACTAATCCAGCAGTAATTGAAGATACAAATGCCAATTTTATTGGACTTGTAAACGATATTACTTTCAATGTTGGTGTTACTGCCGAATTTGAAGTTACAGCAACGGGCGTATTTACACTTGTAGCACTTTACGATGCTGATAACCAATCTGCTATTCAGTTTGCCGCAGATGATGCAACTCCTGATATTTCAGGCGGATATAAATTCCTAACCTCTTCGGAAGGCACATTAGGTAACGTAGATATTACCGACTTTGATAATGCACAAGTTGGCAAAGCATTTACGGTGATAGGTTCTGGAGGAACAAATCCATCGACAATTACAAAAGCGGGTAAATTCCAATTCATATCTGCAACATGGACAGGAACATCAGGAACTGAAATTACTCTAAAAAAACGTGCAGACGGGAACTTCTTAGAAGTGCTGTAAAAAATAAAACCCTCAAAAGAAAGCTGACAAGAGAACCTGAACTGAGCTTGTTAGTAAGAAAAATAAATAAAAGCTAATTGCAGGGATTAGCTTTTATGTTTTTAACTTAAATTATTTTTAAATATACATATTATGGCATTTGACATTTATGATTTAGAAGAAAAGACAACTCAGTCCACATCTGGAGGAGGTTACACAACCGCATTATTTATCCCAAAATCATATTTACTTGCAGTTCCTAATCCGAGTGTGGATAATAAGGCAATTATAGTTGATGATTTGATATTCAAACCAGGCAAAGCTGGTATCCCTATTTTTACCGATGATTATGAATTTGAATTAAACGAAGAATCCGTTGAAGGACGTTATAACGATGCTCATACTTCAACATTAACAGGTTTACACCCGGGCGACAATATTAAGATGCGAGAATTTATTAACGATGGTATTTCGTCTGAAGACGGCTACATGTTAATTAATCATTGTTACGATTTACAAACTTTGATGCTTGGGAAAGGAAAATGTTGTGCTGGGACATTAAAAGTTAACTTTAAATCTGGGAAGGTTAAAACCGACTCAAAAGGCTTTGATTTCGTATTTACAGTATTAACTGATGGAGTTAGCTGTATTTATCAAGGAGTTGGAGCTATGACAAATACTTATAGCATACTTCCAGATATTACAACTCCTGACGTATCGCAAGGAACTGCAACTTATGTTTTACCTGAAAATACAGTTGCTACTGAAATTACAACTCTTGCGAATGCAGTACCAGGTACGCTTGTTACTTTAGAATGGGCATCAACTTCAATTCATTCTACTCTTGCAGTATTACCAGCAGTGTTTCAACTTACAAGTGCTTTTACTCCGGTTACAGGAGCTAAACTTGTATTACAAGTTACATCGACAGGAGCTTTTGCCGAACGACACAGATACTTACCTTAATCACTTATTCTCTACTTTCATACTTATTTTTTGGTTTCCAATGTTACGGACAGAAATGTCCGTAACATATTTTAAATTTACAAAATGGACTATAAAAACACTTTCGATTTCATTACAGCATGGGCAGGTACTGCTACACGATACTGGCAAGCAGTTGAATTTCTTAAAGGATTAAAACAACTTACCGATAGTGAAATTGCAAACGTAGATGAAGGTCTTGATAGTTTCACAGGAGCTATCATTGATGATAAAATGGCAAACTTAAAAGCCATAACATTAGGACAAGGTCTTGAAGTTGTATCAGTTTCTCAGGATAATACAAGCCCTGATATTTCAGCTGGAACAGCAGTTTATCAATTACCTGAAAATGCAGGAGCTAACGAAATTCATATTTTAGACAATGCGGTTATCGGTGAAAGAATTACTCTCGAATGGATTAGTACGACTAATCATTCTGTTATTACAAACGGCACTACTTTTGCTTTGGACGGCAGTTTTACACCTGCTAACGGTGCGAAACTGGTACTCGAAGTTATTACGAACAATACATTCCAAGAAATGTACAGAAAAATATAAGCTATGAAAAAAATAAACTATGCCGAAATTCTCGGTGATATTACAAAGTGGAAAGGCTGTAAAAAAGATTTTTGGTTTGCTTACCAACTTTTAGTTAAATACGGCAAACTTTCAACTGTTGAAATCAAACGTTTCAAACGTGAAGGACTGACCTGCTATACCGAAGATGTAATCAATTTTCGTATGAAAGAACTTAAAGAACTTTGCGAAAGCAATATTCCAAAGCCCGAACCTCCGAAAGAAGTAATAGAAACTAAGCCTGTTAAGAAAAAAGGCAATAAACAGAATAAATAATTAATAAGCCTTGCAACTCGCAGGGCTTACTTATATAATATTATTATGACAATAACTAAATCAGCAAACGGCAGAGTGATAATTGTTGATAAACATGGTAATACCAATAGTTTCTCAGGCAAAGAGAAAGTGTTACCACACCCTGATGTACCTTACCTGGTAATTATTAGTGAAAATTCATCTTCCGAAAGTTTAAAGGACGGTTTTAAATTTGCTTGGCTAACAGTCAGCAATATATCCGTAGCTAATCGTAACGAGTTTATTCAGGAATTGTCTGATAATTTTTTTTTTGAATTAGACCAAACAGCAGAGCTTGATAATAGAATTACAGCACTCGAAAATACAACCAAAAAAGTAGCTTACTATGCAGAGATTACAACACTTAGCGGACAAATCAGCCTCCCGACTGGGGCGACAATCCTCCTCGACCAATGGGCGAACGGTGTCGATGCCGTCTTATCCGCAATCCAAGGAGGCAAACCAGATTACAAAGATACAGGTGTTGACATTACTACTTTCGATAGTAGCGGTAATTATGTCATCAGTGGCAGTTTACCTGCAGTTCCAAGTGCCTTAATTTACTACCTTCTTGTTAATGAAATACATTTAGAGAACTTAGACATAGATAAAGTTATTGAGTACGCAGAAGTAACTAATGGCGGCGGCGGTGATATTAACGAATCTTTACAATTTACAATACTTAATTTATGAGTTATATAGAAAAATTAATAGCACAACAAGCGGTCAGTAATACTACTGAAATAATAGCAACCGTTACAACTGGGAAAACTATAAATATTAAAGATATTAATATAGCAAATACTGGCACAACTGATTGTGAGTTTGACCTTTGGCTTGTCCCGGACTCGGGAAGTCCAACGAATGAAAATATTTTAATACCAACTTTTACAATACCTGCCCATAATATTAGGCACTGGCAAGGCTTACAGACAGTTCCAGCCGGATATACATTGCAAGCAAAAAGTGAAATAAACGACCAGATAACAGTTACTGTTAGTGGTTATGAAACAACTCCATAATATGTTTACATACGAAATAACAAAAACAGTAATTTTGCCAGACAAAAAATATGCTAATTATATTTTTAATCTGTTATTAGACGGAATAATTGTGTTAAGAGATAGAGAAGCATCAGGCGTTTTAATTGCCAAAAAAGAAGAAGTATTTGAAGAACTAACAAGTAACTTAAAAATAGATGAGTAAAAGATTCTCCATAGGTAACGGAACTACAGGAAACTGGGGTACAGCACATACAGAAAAAATAGTAAAAAATTCAAATTTGTCTGTAAATGTTGCTAAGCAAGGCGTACCATTTACTGCCGTTTCTACATCAAATTATGATTTAGGTTTTGCATTTTACATTGGTGATATTGGTAACTATACCACAGATAGAAAATGGACAGTTAGACTTTATGAAAATTCATCAATAGTTGCAACTACTACTTTCAAAATAGAAGAAGTCAATGGAGATGAGGACGGAATGATGATTGTTAAGTGGGATACTCCTTATCAGTACACCACAACGGCAGTAAATGCTTACTATTATGAAATCGTATGTTTGGCAGGTTCTGGTACGATAGATAGAATCATGCAGGACTCGGCAAGTACTACAAATTTCGCTTATTTAGGTTTTAATAATGAAGGAACAACACTTGTAACCGGAGATAAATTATTTATTCCTTATGGACAAATCGAAAGCATAAATAATACAGGGACTATTGTAGGCGACAATACAGTTACAAATATAACAAGTAGTAACTGGGAAAGTGCTATTAACATTTGTGGACAGCTGAAATTTGATGATAGTGGAGATACTTCAATACAAGTGCGTGGTAGCATCGCATTACAGTGTGGTGGATATTTCGGAGATGTTACACCTATAATAAATAATCATACTATTACTTTTGATTATTCTACTGGAGGCTCACATAACGATTTTGGTTTTTTTACAAGAAAAATTAATGAATTTATATTAATAGGAACTGAAAGACCTCATCAATGTTTAAACGTTTCCGGAGACGGTACAACGGCAAGTCCTTTAATAATTGCAGATGATTTAAGTTTTGTTGTAAATGATTTTATTGCAATAAGTCCAACCGATGCTGTTGAGCATACTGAATATAAATATATAAGAAGTGGAACGTTTGCAACAGGCTACACATTAAGCGATACAAGTGGAGGTGTTGAAAGTGGGTTTACTTATATACATTCAGACAAGGCAACGGTTGTAAGTCTTACAAGAAATGTTAAAATTACAAGTAATGATGTTACAAAAGGTTGGTATTTTGATGAAAATAAAGTATCGAGGCTTACTGTAAATAAACAAAGTTCACAGATAACCGCTTGTATTATTGAAAGGAATTGTAATCACGATTACACAACCTTAAAATTAACAAATATTGTTAATTACAATGCAAACGATGCCTCTATGGTATTTAATATCTACACTAAAGAAGCAACGGTACACAGTAAAAATATTTTTACTGCAAATCTTAATCAAAACGG
>JAOZMN010000445.1 GCA_029934265.1 Bacteroidales bacterium | reverse complement strand
ATAAGTAAGATAACAAAATTATTTGTATATATGATATTTATAAAAGCCTTATTAATCAGGCAAAATCATAAATCTACAATCAAAAATAGTCAATTACTTATCTTCTGAATCTGATTTTTTTTCGGCGTTTATTTTTTCCGAGATATTTTGTTTGCGGAACGAGTGTTTGCTTTATGCCTTCTATCACCGACTCCAACAACACATTTATAAAACCTTTGCGTGTATTGCGTTTCAGACGAAAATCAGGCTCTCTTTTTTCACCTGTTTTTTCGTGAGGATTTGATTTGCTCAAAATGGAATTTGCCAAGAATGAAAGAAAATCATACAATTTATCTTTGTTTTTACCTTTATCGAGATTTATCGTAAAATCCAAATTGTCATAAAGAAACAGCATCTTACCGTTTGAATTATAAGCATCTGCGAAACCGGAAAAAATCATTTTGTTTACCACTCCTTTGTTGAATTTTATCGGAGCAAAAGAACTTACCATTGTATTCAAATTTCGCAGATAAGTTTTTTCTACCTGCCCTGAATAGCTGAATTCAGGTCTTTTGTAGTTGAAAATTAAATTTAAACCGAAAGCCATTTTATTCTGAACATAGCCGGAGGCTTTTATTGTCAGATTTGAATTCCTGTTCAAATTTGTAATATTTTTCACTTCCGTTTTAAAACGATTTATTACAACTTTACCGTAATTTCCGTTCGGATTTTTTTGTCGATAAGCAATTCTGAAATTTTCAACTTTCAATAAGTTTATTTTCAATTTCTTTGTTATTTCTCTAACTTGCTGTGCAGGATATTTCGGACGTTTTGAATAATCGAACGGCATTTGTTTGTCTGTATAAATATTTGCTTTACCGTCCGAAATATTAATTTCATCGGCATAAAAACCGGCAGATGCAAAAATAGAATCAAATTCTAAATTCTTAACCGAAATTTTATTAATATCTAAATTGAGCATCTTCTGTTGCAGTTTAAATTCCGACATAAAATCAGCTTCCGATTTAGTAGGAATAACTTTAAAATTGGAAATCTCAACAGATTTATTTTTGTAACTGCTTTTAAATTCACCTACATCTATAGCGTAAAAATTCTTGGTTTCTTCAAGTTTTATACCTGTAATTTGAAGCCCTGTTTCCGAAAATTTATAATCAATTTTTTTCTTTAAAGACAGTTTTAAATTTTCATTTTCAATTTTAATATTCTCGATACTTAATTTTTCGATTTCTTTTTTTAAAATTTCGATTTCTGAAAGCTCAGCAGTAATACCTTTAATTTCAATTTCTTTCAAAGTATCCGAAAAATTAAAATCGGACACATTAATATTAACATTTTTAATTGAAACATCAGTTTTACTTCTAATATCTTTAAAATTAATACTCCCTGATTGAATAGAAAATTCACTTAAATTTAATTTTTTTATCGCTTTTTTAGTACTGTCTTTTTTTTCTTCTTTTTCATCGAAGAATTTTAATTTTTCACCTCTTTTTTCGATATAAATATCGGGTTTTCTGATAACAAATTTATGAATATTTATATTTTTATTTTTGACAAGCTCGTAAATGCTTACATTTTTAAGTTGCAGTTTATCTATTTGAACTTTAAATATCGAAAATTCTTTAACCGAATCATTTTTAGGACTTAAACTGATATTATTCAAACTTATATTTCCCAAAATGGGATTTATTGTTATTTTTTTTATATACAAATTATAAAACTCTGATATAGGCAAACTTGCATATTTTTCTTTAATTTTTTCATCTATAATATTACTGAAAATAATATTTAAAATAAAGCCGGCAATAATGATAAAAATTAATATTCCGGTTAATGTTATAAGTCTTTTTTTTATTTTTTTATTCATAGAACACAAAATTAACAAATTATAAACTTAAAGAAAAAATAATTTATTGATTTTTATTTTTAACTTACTTGTTTATCTTAGTTCAAATGTATAATTTTGTTTGCTTAAAATCATAAAAATGAAACCTATCCAAATGGTTGACCTTAACGGTCAGTACGAAAAAATAAAATCTGAAATAGATGTTTCCATACAAGAAGTTATAGATACGACTTCGTTTATAAACGGAAATGCGGTTAAAAAATTCAGTGAAAATTTAGAGGAATATTTAGATGTTAAACACGTAATTCCTTGTGCAAACGGTACAGATGCCTTACAAATTGCGATGATGGCACTTGGTTTGAAAGCCGGCGACGAAGTTATAACTTCAAATTTCACTTTCGTTGCAACGGTCGAGGTTGTGGCATTACTCGGCTTGAAACTCGTGCTTGTCGATGTAGAACCGGATACATTTTGTTTGTCGCCAAAAAAAGTTCGAGAAGCAATTACAGATAAAACAAAAGCAATAGTTCCTGTTCACTTATTCGGACAGTCGGCTGATATGGAGGAAATTATGACTATTGCAAAAGAAAATAATCTATTTGTTATCGAAGATACCGCACAAGCAATCGGGGCGGATTATACATTCGATTCCGGTAAAAAACAAAAAGTAGGAACTATCGGAGATATTGGCTGTACGTCATTTTTTCCGTCCAAAAATTTGGGTTGTTACGGCGATGGCGGTGCAATTTTTACGAATAATGATTTTTATGCCGAAAAACTGCGACAAATTGCAAATCACGGCTCAAAAATTAAATATTTTCATCAAGAAATTGGAGTAAATTCTCGTTT
>JAOZMN010000444.1 GCA_029934265.1 Bacteroidales bacterium | reverse complement strand
AGGTATAAAAAGTATATTTCTTCGCAATCAGACCGAACTCATTAATAATCAGTTTATTATGAAGTTAATATTTACGCTTTAATTTTTAAACAAAACTCCTATTAATTTCATTAAAATTTTTTATATTTATATGAGACCGGTATAAAAATGATAATTTCCGGTAAAAAGTGTATTTTCTCGCAATCAGACCGAACTCGAAATTTATTTACATAAAAATATTTTTGCAAAATAACTAAAATTACATAATATTAGTAAAATATTCTGTAAAACTTCACAATTAGTTATTATTTTTTTTAAGATACCTATTATAGATATTATGTATGCACAATGTTTATCAATATTAATAAATAATTAAATTTTTAAATAAATCTGTTTTTATTAAAATTTTATTTTTTCTTTGCAATATGAATTCTTTAAATATAGAACAAAATAAATTAGTAAACCTTGAATACTCACTTTCAAAAGAGTTAATCAGGTCGAACAGAGCAGGGTCTTACTCAAGCACAACCCTTGTCGGTTGTAACACCCGTAAGTATCACGGATTATTGATAAGTCCTCTTTCCGATGGTTCAAAACACGTATTTTTATCCGAACTTGAAGAAACGATTATTCAAAAAGAACGTTCGTTTAGTTTGGGGATAAGAAAATACGGAGGAAACATTTATCACCCGCATGGACACACTTATATCACTGATTTCGGGACAGATTACATACCGTATAAAATTTATAAAGTCGGAGGTGTAATACTGAAAAAAGAACTTTTATTGGCAAAAGATGAAGCACGTATTCTTATAAGATATACTATTCTCGACCAACATTCACCGACAATTTTAAGACTAAAACCATTTCTTGCTTTTAGAAATATCCACGAAGTAAAGCGAGAAAATTTAGACGCAAAGGTAAAAAGTAAAGAAATTACAAACGGAATAAAATCCCGTTTATACGAAAATTACCCTGATTTGTATATGCAGCTCTCTCGTAAAAGTAAATTTATTTCTGCCCCCGATTGGTACAAGGATATAGAATATGAAAAAGAGAAAGAAAGAGGTTATGAATTTATCGAAGACTTGTTCGTTCCGGGATATTTTGAAATTAAAGTAAAAAAAGGAGACGTAATCGTATTTTCGGCAGGTTTGAGTCAAACAAATACAAAAATTCTTACCGGAAAATTCAAAAAGGAAATAAAAAACAGAGTTCCTCGTACCGATTTTTACAACAGCTTAATAAATTCCGGAGAACAATTTTTTGTTCGCCGAAAAAATGAAACTTTATTTACTGTCGGCTATCACTGGTATCGGTTTATGTTTCGAGAGGCACTTATAGCCTTGCCCGGACTGACTTTGTCGTCGGGAAATAAAAAAATGTTTATTGAAGTTTTTGACAGTATCGTAAATAAATTTAATTCGCATAAAAATGATATATCGCCGGACGTGGCTCTTCGCATTTTCAGGACATTACAGGCATACACAAATTATTCCGGAGAGTATGAATTTATTTGGAAAAAATACGGTAAGTTACTGATTAGGATACTAAAAGATTTTAATACAGATAAATATTACACTCGTATTAAAGAAAACGGTTTACTTTATATTCCGGAAAATATAACAACCCGAACATGGATGAACGAAACTGTTGAAGGTAAACCGGTTACACCAAGAACGGGTTTTGTGGTAGAACTTAATGCTTTATGGTATAATGCTTTAAGATATTTTGAACAAATAGCCGGAAAAAATAATTATAAAATAACAAAATCCGTTCAAAAAGGAATTGCAGACAAGGCATCGGAGTCATTTTTACATATATTTTGGAACGAAAAAGAAAGATATTTGTATGATTTTGTTACAGAAGACTTTACGGATAATTCCATACGTCCGAATCAGATTTTTGCGGCATCGTTGCCATATTCTCCCTTGTCGGATTTAGAAAGAAAATATGTAACCGAAAAAGTAAAAACGCACTTACTTACCGAAAGAGGTTTACGCTCACTTTGTCCAAAAAACAGTGCATATAAGCCTGAATATAAAGGAAATGAATACGAGCGACATAGTGCAAGACATCAAGGGACAATTCACCCTTGGCTTATAGGGGCGTTTTGCGAAGCATGGTTAAGGTTATTCAAAAAAGAAGGTGTCAATTTGGTAACTCGACTATATGAAAATTTTGAGCAAACCGGACATGAAGCAGGTCTGGGAACAATTTCCGAACTTTACAGCGGAAACCCGCCTTACAAACCGGAAGGAGCAATTTCGTATGCCCCAAGCGTAGCCGAATTACTGCGAGTGAAAATGATGATTGACCAATATACAACAGATGATTGATTATTTATGACTGCAGATTTATGATTATAAAAATTTCACATAAATGCGTAAGCAATATTAAACAAGTCAAAATCAAAGACCTTAATTTTAAAAAATGAAAATATTAATGTTCGGGTGGGAATTTCCGCCACATATTTCCGGAGGATTGGGAACTGCCTGTTTCGGATTGACAAAAGGACTATCATCTTTCGATGATATTGAAATAATATTTGTGGTACCGAAACTACATGGCGACGAAGACCGTAAAATCGGGCATTTAATCGGTGCCGGCGATATTCATGTCAAGCAAACCAAAATAAATTATAAAGAATTTTGGAATAAATCCGAAAAAGATAAAATTCGTACAAGATTTGAAGAAATTCCCGGTAAAATAATT
>JAOZMN010000443.1 GCA_029934265.1 Bacteroidales bacterium | reverse complement strand
TGTTGGGTGAGGGCATAAGTAAATCCTCCACGTCTTCCAAGACGTAGCCTTTTTCTTCTTCGGAAACGGTGTCAATTATCGAAACTGTATTTTTTGTCAACAATAATTCATTATCGGAAAGATATTTTGTCGGCTTACAGGAATTTATAAGTAACAAAATAATCAAAAAAGCAATAAGTGAATTTAGCTTGTTTTTTTTCATTAACTTTTTTTTCGATAACTTTATTTATCGGAAACAAACGCATTCAATTCGTTTACGAACTTATCTATTTTTTGGTCGTCAAAGTTTTTTTCTTTTGCGGCTTCTTCGAGAGTTCCCCAAATCGGTTCTCCGCAAATTACACATCTTATTCCCTCTTGCATTAAATATTTTACCGACTCAGGAATATTCTCTATTATTTCCTCGATTGTTGATGTTCTTGTTACTTGCATATCTGAATTTTGAATTTTTGAAGTTGAAAAATGAGTCTGGTCTAAAAAGTAGATTTTTTCGTAATCAGACCCTTAGGGTTTTAAGTAATATGCTGTAAATTAAATATTTAGATTCGTTAATTTTTGTTAAATCAAACCCTAAGGGTCTTTTTATACCGAACTCAAAAATTGCTCATTATAAATTGTACCCTATTCATTGTAAATTGTTTCAGCCTGTATTACTTATTTGTTTTAATTTTTTCATATTGATTAGTTTGAAAATTTTACCTTTAATTTCGATAAGTTTATCGTCTCGAAATTTTTTAAGCATTCGTATAACGTTCTCTGTGGACATTCCTGAAAGTTCAGCCAAGTCTTTTCGGGACAAATTTAATTCAAACTCTTTTGTTTTAAAAATATTATCCGATAAACATAAAAGAATATCTGCCATTTTTCCGTAAGATTGCTTATTGGTAAGACAGAAAAAGCGATTGCTTATTTGAATACTGTTAGCACTCAGGACATTAATAAGTTCAAATGCAAAATCGGAATTTTCGGCAACCAGCGACCTGAATACATTTATATCGATTAAGCGGACGGTCGTATCCATATAAGCAATAGCCGAATATCGGAAAGTCAAAACGTTTGTCGATAGCGAAGTTAATCCGAGTATATTACCTGCCGGTATAATTTTCAAAATAAGGTTTCTGTCATTTTCTTCTATACAAACTTTTGCCAATCCTTTTTCTACAATTAGTACGTGGGCGACAAAAGAACCTTGTTTGAAAATAGTTTCTCCTTTCTTGTAAGTTACAAAAACTTCATTTTCACTTATTTTATCTTTTTGACTATCTGTAAGATAATCAAAACATTTATATTTATAATTAACTACGGCACAACTTGTTCTTGGTTCTTCATTCATGTTTAAAAAATTTTATTTGATACAAAGACACAAAAAAAATGGTAACTCAACTGATACTCGTCAGTTTCTTTGGTGACAGGAAACACCATAAAGTAAGACTTAAGACGTTACTGATTACTTGTATGTTACAAAGTTTAATCGGTTCTTTGCATCATAATTATTGTTTAACCCTAAATAAATTTAATATGAAAAAACTAAGTTTTATTTTGGCAAGTGTAGTAATACTGTTCCTTGCCTCGTGTAGTAATGAAAGTGCAGAAACAACAGACGCAACCGATGCGAAAAAAGACTCTGCCGCAGTAAAAACCGAAGTAGTGCCAACAACTTCTGCAAATTTTGCAAATGTAGATGCAATGGTTGAAGCCGCAAAAAAAGAAATTACCGCTATTTCTGCGGAAGATTTGAATAAAATGGCAGAAGCCGAAGAGCCGTTTCTTCTTATTGATGTAAGAGAAAAAGCAGAATTTGACAAAGGATTTATTCCGGGAGCAGTCAATATTCCAAGAGGTTTATTGGAATACAGAATTGCAAAAACAAGTTTCTGGGAAAAAGAAATGATTTACATGCCCAAAAAAGACGAACTTATTGTTGTTAATTGCAAAAAAGGCGGAAGAGGGGCATTAGCTGCACAATCTTTAAAAGCATTGGGATATACTAATGTGAAAAATTTAGACGGCGGTTTCAAAAAATGGGAATTAAGTTTTGCCGACAAAGTTGAAAAAAATGTGGAAGCATCTACCGACAAAGAAGCAGTAGCAGAAGATGACGGAGGCTGTTAAGCAATTATTAATTATTTATTTACAAACTATTATTAAAATTTATCAATGTACATGACAAACTTTAATTTGGAGCCGGTTGTTAAATTTGAAATGTTCGATGCAGACCTTAATTCAGATGCTAACGAACAAAATATAATTACTCTTGGTGCAAATTATTTCTTTAACGATGCTACCAGATTACAAGTAAATTACAGATACAGAGCAGAAAAAGGTGCCGAAATTCCAAATGATGAAATTTTGGTACAACTGCAAGTGAAATTTTAAGACATTATAAATACGGTTTCACCCTATAAAACAGGAAGAAGACCTTAAATCATCAATCACAAATATTAATTTTTAAAAATTTAACTATGAAAAAATTATTTTTATACAGTCCGATAATTTTGATATTACTTTTTTCTTTAAAAGTAACAGCTCAAGATATTATCAGTGCAAAAGATTTGAGTGTAGCGATGAAATCCAAAAATTGTGTAGTTATTTCGGCTCAAAAGCCGGCACAATATGCAAAAGTTCATATCACAAAATCGGTAAATATTTGATAGCGTATAAAAGTGGTGACTTTACTTATTTTTGATTTTATTTA
>JAOZMN010000085.1:7158-10087 GCA_029934265.1 Bacteroidales bacterium | reverse complement strand
TCTTCTGCAAAAACAATAACCGGGACTTATAATTTTATCGTAAAATCAATTCGTGAAAGTACAAAATACGATATGGTTAACGGAGAGTTTATTAATCTGAAATATAAATAGCTTGAGAATCTTACCAAATAATTTCTTGGATACTTTTAGATTTTAAAAATTCGTTCGTTTTACTGAAATGCTTATTGCCGAAAAAACCTCTAAAAGCAGAAAGCGGAGAAGGGTGTGCTGATTTAAGTATGAAATGCTTATCCTCATTGATTATTTTTTCTTTATTACGAGCATAATTTCCCCAAAGTAAAAAAACTACATTTTCTTTATTATTTGATATATTTTTAATTACGGCATCTGTAAAAATTTCCCAACCTTTTTTTTGATGTGAAGTCGGCTTTGAGGCTTCTACCGTAAGAGTTGCATTTATCAGTAAAACTCCTTGCTTTGCCCAAAATGTTAAATCGCCGTTTTCGGGAATTTCTTTATTTATATCTTCTTTTAATTCTTTAAAAATATTCAATAAAGACGGAGGTTTTCGTATTCCGTTTTTTACCGAAAAACACAATCCGTTTGCTTGTCCTTGTCCGTGATAAGGGTCTTGTCCGATAATTACAACTTTTAATTTATCAAATTTACAAAACTCAAACGCACTGAATATTTCATCTTTCGGAGGGTAAATTGTCTTATGCTGATACTCATTATCGACAAATTCAATCAAGTTTTTAAAATATGACTTTTCAAACTCGGCACTAAGCAATTTTTTCCAAGAAGAATTTATTTTTATCTGCACTTTTAAAATAATTTGTTAAAAAACATTAAATTATTATGTATATACATAATAATTTGTATCAATATAATGTTTTATGCTTTGGGGAAGTTTGTTTATTAGTTTATAATATTCGTATGAAATACCAATGAGCATTATTGTAAAAAATACGTAAATTGAAAATCTTACAATTTAAAGTCTTGTAAATAAGTTACTTGTCATAAAATTGACAATTTTATTAATTACAGACCTCCGTCTGTTTTAATACTTTTAATTGTTACGTGTCTGACAGTTAACGACTTGCATCAGTTTTTCAGCCCATATTTTTGAGGTCTGAATTAAATAACTTTTATTTACTTAACTCTAAATATTTTCTGATTTACCACTCAACTGTATTCATTGGTTTAAACGATTTGTATCGCACCAAAAATCACAAACTTCTGCAAAGTTAATTTAATTTTTAAAAATTCCTATTATGAGACAACTAAAAATAACAAAATCTATTACCAACAGACAGGGTGCGGCTTTGGACAAATATCTTCAAGATATTGGTCGTGAAGACCTTATCAGTGTCGAAAGAGAAGTAGAACTTGCTCAAAGAATAAGAAAGGGAGACGAAAAAGCATTGCAAGATTTAACAAAAGCAAATTTGCGTTTTGTGGTTTCGGTTGCCAAACAATATCAATTTCAAGGACTAAGTTTACCCGATTTAATAAATGAAGGTAATCTCGGGCTGATTAAAGCCGCTCAAAAATTTGATGAAACTCGTGGTTTCAAATTTATTTCTTATGCAGTTTGGTGGATACGGCAGGCTATACTTCAAGCTATTGCCGAACAATCGAGAATTGTTCGTTTGCCGCAGAATCAAATAGGTGCAGTAAACAAATTATATAAATATTTTGCGAGATTTCAGCAAGAATATCAGCGAGAACCTACTGACAAAGAAGTTGAACAGGAAACAGGTTTGAACAGAAAAAAAATTAATTCGATACTTTCTGCTTACGGAAAACATCGCTCGGTTGATGCTCCTATGACGAGCAATGTGGATAGTGCAAAATTACTCGATGTACTTGCGGATACAGGAATTAATGCTTCCGACGAAAAACTAATGAACGAATCACTTAACTTAGAAGTAAACAGAGCATTGACAACATTGACCGATAGAGAAGAACTTATTTTGAAGTATTTTTACGGCATTGATACTGATGAACTTACTCTCCAAGAAATTGGTGTAAAAGTCGGGCTTACGCGCGAACGTGTAAGACAAATAAAAGAACGTGCTTTACGTCGCCTGAAACATACCTCTCGAAGTAAACATTTAAGATCATTTTTAGGTTGAAAAATTGTGAAATTATAAAAATTTGAATTTGAACTTTCTAATATAATAATTTTAAACGAACACATAGGCAACATTAAAAAGGCAAAGAACCTTATCTTAGTACTTTTCGGACAAAGGCAACTGTGAAATATGACATCTGGAATAAGCCGACAAAACCTTCAACGGCTGAAATCCATCTGGAAATTCCATCGGGATAATAATCTCCGTATCCGATTGTAAGAAAAGTTATCGCACTGTGGTAGAATGCTTTGCCTATTATAGATAATTCTCTCGGATCGCCGGCATCGAATAATGAAGAAACAATATGAACATCACCGAATTCTGCCAAAAGCAGATATACAAAAGTAAACATGACGTATGTTACTATCATTGTTATCAGCACACGCACAGGGTCGGTAGCGTATTTTCCCATTTTGTCGAAAATCAACCACTGAGATAGATATTCGAAATAAGCAATCAGTTTAAATTTGTTCTCTTTCGCTTCTTCTAATTTTGCTTTGGCTTCCGTGCGTTTAAATTCAACATAAGCATCATCTTCATGGGAATATTTTCCTATTACATTGTAATTTTCTTTAAGTATTCTAAACTGCTCTTGCTTATTTTTATTACTTGTATTTTGCTTGTATATCAGCTCTTTAACATTACTTTCTTCCCAGTCTATATATATTCTTCCAAGCAACCTCATGCCGGAAATGTCCAAATTTTCAATTTTCAATTTGAAATTATAAGGATTAATATCTAAAATATCTTTTACTACCGTTTCCGATAAGTCGAGTTTACGACATGATTCTATTCTGAGATCGAAATAATTATCTAATTGAGACCCTTTT
>JAOZMN010000085.1:6117-7148 GCA_029934265.1 Bacteroidales bacterium | reverse complement strand
AGAACGAAACTTTACCGATACCGAAATCAACATTATTTATCAATAAATCAGCTTTTTGAAATTCAGCTTCTACAAAATTAAATTCTCCTGTGCCGAAAACTGAATCCGAAATAAAAAATTTTCCTTGCAAAGTAACACCTTCAAAAATAATATCTCCATCTCCGAGGTTGGAACGCTTAAAACTCACGCTTCCTTGTCCGAAATTTACTGCTTTAAAATTAATTCCGCCGTCTTTGAAACTCGCTCTTTCAAAAGTAATATCTCCTTTTCCGAAAACAGAAAAATGAAAATCGACTTTACCGGTTCCAAATGTCGCCAATCGAAATGATACTTTTCCGTCCCCAAAATTTGAATTTTTAAAAACTATACTTCCTTGTCCGAAATCCGTACTAATAAATGATTTTTTTCCTTTCCCGAATGTCGAACTCGTAAAATCAACTTTGCCGTCTTTGAAAGTTGCCGAGCGAAATGAAACATCTCCGTCTCCAAAAGCGGTTTGTTCGAAAGAAGTACCGGCTTTTCCGAAAACAGTGCGAGAAAAATCTACCTTACCTTTCCCAAAACGTGCTACTTTAAAAGATGTTTTTCCACCGGTAAAATTACTGCCGGTAAAATTAATATCACCTCCCGAAAACTCGGTATTTATAAAGGTTATACTGCCGTCGTTAAGTTTAACATCGGAAAAATCTTTCGGACATTCCGAAAATGAAGCATTTTTAAGACTGAAATTTGTTTTGTTGAAAAGACTCTCGTGTATCGAGAATTTATTTACTTTTATGTTGGAGTATTCCAGATTGAAATCCGGTACATTAAAAATACAATTTCTGAAAGAAAGTTCCGGAGCTGCAAAACTCGTTTTTTTGAAATTAACAGCTTTGCCGGAAAATTTAATTCCGTCAAAATTCAATCCTGTTTCCGGATTATGAAAAATACAATTTGTAGCAACGAAAGTCTTAATTTCAATTTGCTTATCGGAGGGAATATTATTAATTTCACGATAAATCTTACCGGAAAAATTATTTATATAACAA
>JAOZMN010000085.1:1536-6107 GCA_029934265.1 Bacteroidales bacterium | reverse complement strand
ATGACTTCTTTGATTGATTCTTGAATTTTTAAAAACAATTATCAAGCAGAATATCCTGCTTGTTTTTTATCAACTCATAAATCTCTTCGCCGGATACATATCGAAATTTTTGCTCTTCCGTTTTTTTATTTTGCTTGTCGTAAAAACTGACATAAGCAACTTTGTCATAAGGTATATTATCGACAATTATTTTTTCCGATTTTATTTTTACCTTAAATTCCGGATATTTTTTCACCATAACATTATCGATAAAATCTTACTATTTATCTTCAACAGTTTCAATATTAATATCCGTTAATTGTTCGTATCGCATTCCTTCCTCCATCATTTCGTAATCTTCGGACTGATAATGCCATTTTACAATTAAATTACTTTTGTGAGATAATCTTTCGAGCATAACGAAAATTTTTGCTATCTGCTTAGCAGATGCAGTATTATAATATTCATATTTGAATTTAATTTCCGTTGTCGAATTTGCAGTTAAAACATACTGGCTAATCCACTTTAATACAGGCTTATAAAATGTTATAGCATTTTCAGGAAACGAACGTCCCATTATAGAAAAAACACCTTTGTCCGCATCAAGTATTACCTCCGGAGTATCTTTGGTTTTAGTTGCAGTAAAAGGAGTCATTTTTGCTTTTATTTTATTAATTAATAATTGTAATGTAAAAAACGATACTTTGTCATCAATTTGGTAAAAATCATATATCAAAGAATTTTTACATTTCATTTTTATATCAATAAGTCCAAGTCCGCAACTAATGTCTGAGTCTTGGTCGAAATTTAAAAGACTTTCATTATAATAATCACTTAAGTCCTTGCCTTCAAGTGTATTAATCCTTTTAAGCATTCCCTCAAAATCCTTTATTCTTTCATTATTAATATAATTACCTGTGGTAAATTTTATTTGCTCTTCGTTTTCGCTGATATAAAAAATGGCATGTTTTCCTTCTACATTATTATGCACATAATTATCGGCGTGTTTTACAACATTTTGAAGCATTTCAACCATCAGATTGAAAACTCTCATTTTCAAAATGACGGTACCTTGAAGTTGTTTTTCAATTATTTGAAGTAAATGTATTAATGTTTCTTGTGTAAAATTACCACTTATATTCAGTAAAATATTATCTATTTCCAACAAATGATGAAGCCTGATAATTGCTCCGAGTGAAGTTTCTTTCGGGGCTTCAATTTCCGTATCTTCATCATCATACGGAATTTTATTGTGCATATAAAAAAATGAATACTTGTCGTTTATTTTTTTAAATTCGTAATCTAATTTTTGTCCTGATTTTTTGGCAATTTCAATAAGCCCCAATCCTGCTCCTCCTTTATCGGAAATATGCCCTTCATTCAAGACTTTCCGTGCATATTCTTTAAGACCGGCTCGGTCCATACTGTTCACTTTCTCGATAAGATTTCTTAAAAAATCTACATTTTCATTTTCAATAAGATTGCCGGTAGTAATAAAATATCCGTCTTTTTTTCTTTGTACTACAAAAAGTGCAGGGTGCTTATCAAACTCTTCCGATTTTTCACTTTGGTGTCTGGTTATATTTTGCAAACCCTCTACCATTATAAAATAAACTTTCTTCTTTATCTTTTTTTGAGTTTCTGCATTTGTCAAATTCGTTTCGGCAAGCGCTAAAATAGTATCGGTAATAGTTTCAGTAAAATTACCTCTATAAGTATATTCCAAATTATTTTCTTGCATTCCTTTGAATAATCGGAAAGAAAGGTTGCTGTTTTCTTGGGACTCTGACATAAAAATAAGCAATTAATTATTAGTATTTAATGAATTTGGTGTAAAAAGACCATAGAGGTTTAATTTAATAAAAATTAATAAATCTAAATATTTTATTTACAAGCATTTACTTCAAACCCTTAGGGTCTGATTGTCGAAAAATATCCTTTTTACACAGTATCTTTAATAATTTATTAAAATTTGAGTAAAGATAATAAAATTTTCTTAGTCCCAAAATTTTTTTTTACACAATATTACTGCAATTTTCGTACCTTTTGAATAAAATTAAATATTTTTTTGATTAATCGTACATTTTAAATGATAAACAAGACGAAAATAACCCGTAACAAACAAAAGTAGATGCTAATTATTTTGAAAATAAATTTATATGTAAAATCGTATTTTTTTTTACTTTTGTAGAAATTATTAGAAACTATGATAAAAACAGAAAAATTTACACTCGAAAACGGTTTACGAGTAATTATTCATAAAGACAAAACTACGCCGGTAGTTGCTATGAATATTTTATACGATGTAGGAGCGAAAGACGAAGACCCCGACAAAACAGGTTTTGCACATTTATTTGAACATTTAATGTTCGGAGGATCAAAGAATATACCGGAATATGATGTACCGTTGCAAGATGCAGGAGGTGAAAACAATGCTTTTACAAGCAATGACATTACAAACTACTACATCACTATTCCAAAAACAAACATAGAAACCGCTTTTTGGTTGGAATCCGACAGAATGCTGAGTTTGGCTTTTACCGATAAAAGTTTGGAAGTACAACGCAGTGTGGTGATAGAAGAATTTAAGCAAAGATACTTAAATCAGCCTTACGGCGATGCGTGGCTTCTTATCCGACCTTTGGCTTATAAAGTACACCCGTATAAATGGGCAACAATCGGCAAAGAAATTTCACATATCGAAAATGCAGTAATGACTGACGTTAAAGATTTTTTTTATAAACATTATACTCCGGACAATGCAATTATGGTAATCGCCGGCGATGTGGAAACTGAAGAAATTAAACGTCTTTCAAAAAAATGGTTCGGAGGAATTAAAGCAGGAAAAAAAACAAGGCGAAAATTACCCGACGAACCGACACAAACACAAGCAAGGACATTAACTGTTGAAAGAGATGTTCCTTTTGATGCCATATATAAGGTGTACCATATATGCAAAAGAAACGATAAAAGATTTTACATCATAGATTTACTTTCTGATGTGCTTTCAAACGGTCAATCTTCTCGTTTATATCAAAAACTCGTAAAAGAACAAAAATTATTTGCCCAAATTGATGCTTATCACACAGGTAACGTGGAAGAGGGACTTTTTGTAATTTCAGGAAAACTAATTAAGGGTGTTTCTTACGAACTTGCCGAAAAAGCAATAAATGAGCAAATTAAGATAATAACAAACGAGCTTGTTTCCGATTACGAACTTCAAAAAGTAAAAAACAAAGTAGAATCTGCTTTACTTTTTGAAGAAAGTTCTGTTTTGGACAAAGCTATGAATCTTGCTTATTTTGAATTGCTTGGCGATTCCGATAATATAAATCTCGAAAATCAAAAATACAACGCCGTTACAAAAGAAGACATACAAAACGAAGCAAAAAAAGTTCTACTTTCGGAAAATTGCTCAACTTTGTATTATAAATCTAAATGATTGTTGATTTATGATTTTGCCTGATTATAACGGAGGTTTATTTTAATCTAAAAAAGCTGTAAGCGGACTGCTTGCGTTTGCATAATTCGATGTTTCGGCAAGTTGTGCTTCATAAGCCATTCTGCCGGCTTCTACTGCAAGTTTGAAAGCCTGCCCCATTGCAATAGGATTTTCGGATACGGCAATGGCAGTATTTACAAGTACTGCATCGGCTCCGAGTTCCATTGCTTCTGCGGCATGAGAAGGTGCACCAATTCCGGCATCTACAACTACCGGAATATTACTTTGCTCGATAATTATTCGTAAAAAATCACGAGTTTTCAAACCTTTGTTGCTTCCAATCGGCGAACCGAGAGGCATTACGGCAGAAGTCCCGATTTCTTCAAGTTTTTTGCACAAAACAGGGTCGGCAGGGACATAAGGCAATACTATAAAACCAAGTTTCACAAGCTCTTCGGCGGCTTTCAAAGTTTCTTCGCCATCAGGAAGTAAATATCGAGGATCCGGGTGAATTTCAAGTTTCAACCAGTTAGTTTCAAGTGCTTCACGGGCAAGTTGTGCCGCAAAAACTGCCTCTTTTGCTGTCCGAACACCGGAAGTATTGGGCAATAAATTAAATTGCGGGTGTTTCAAATGCGAAAGTAAATCATCTTTCTTGTCATTAATATCCACACGCCTTAAAGCAACAGTTACAAGCTCGCTTCCCGAACTAAGCAAGGCTTTTTCCATTATTTCGTTAGAACTGAATTTTCCTGTCCCTGTAAAAAGACGTGAATTAAATGTTTTATCTGCAATTTTTAATGTTTGTATCATTTTTTGATGTATTATTTGATGATGTGATGATTTATAATTAATATTTCGGTAAAATTAATAGTGTATAAATTGTTTCAATTTTAATATAATCCGGTGAAAGCAAAATCATAAATCTACAATCGTAAATCTATAATCATCTTTGTTACTGTTTGCAAAATATTCGGTGAGTTTGAAATAAGCGAAGAAACTGCAATACCGAATATTCCGGTATTCATTATTCCTTGAATATCAGCCGTTTTTATTCCGCCGATTGCATAAATCGGAATATTTATATTATTTTCTTTACATTTATTGAAAATTTCACGATAACCGATTGTCCCCAAAACGGGACTTAAAA
>JAOZMN010000085.1:0-1526 GCA_029934265.1 Bacteroidales bacterium | reverse complement strand
ATTTTGTTTTAGTAAACGAATATGGTCCCAAACCAATGTAATCTATTGGTAAATTTGCCAATTTTTCAATATCCGAAAAAGTATTTGCCGTAGAACCTATTATTGCATTTTTTCCAAGAATTTCCCTTGCCTTTACAGGCGACATATCTGTCTTCCCGAGATGCACTCCGTCCGCATTTATATTATGTGCAAGCTCTACATTATCATTAATGATAAACAAAGCATTATATTTTTTGCAAATATCTTTAACTTCAAGAGCCGTTTTTTCAAATTCGTTGTCTTCTGTATTTTTCATACGTAACTGCACAAATTCGACACCGGACTTACAAGCAAGCTCCGTCATTTCAATAGAAGAATATTTTTCACTCGGCGAAGTAATAAATTGTAATTTTCTTAAATTTTTCATTTTTGATATAAATTTAATTTCACCGCAAAATTAATAAATTTATTGATTTGAATAATATTAATTATCTTTGCTTTTGAATATTTTAACAATCCTGAAAAATAAAAATTTATGAATAAGATTAAATTATCGTTACGGACTTTCATAATAGTTTCCGTGTTATTTCTTTTTTCCTGTACAGAGAAAAAACAGGATAAACTTTTAATATTTGCAGGCTCTGCAAGTCAGCCGGCTACGGAGGAAATTGTAAGTTTATTCGAAAAAGAAACGGGTATTAAAACAGAAATTATATTCGGAAGTTCGGGACAGGTTTTAAGCCAAATGAAAATAAACAAACAAGGTGATATTTATTTTCCCGGCTCGTCGGATTATATGAAAAAAGCTGAAAATGACAGTATTATATTCCCAAAAACCGAAAAAAAAGTTTGCTATCTTGTTTCTGCGATAAATGTTCCCAAAGGCAATCCAAAAAGCATAAAATCGGTGAAAGATTTATTGGAACCGGGATTAAAAATTGCTCTTGCGAACCCGGAAAATGTTTGCGTAGGCAGTTATGCCATCGAAATTATCGAAAATATTTTTGATGATGAAGAAAAAGAAATGTTCCGAAATAATTTGATAAATTATACCGGCAGTTGCTCGAAAACTGCTACTGCAATTTCACTCAAAAGTGTTGATGCTGTTATTGGCTGGCGTGTTTTTGAGTACTGGGACAACGAAAGTATAGAAACGGTAAAACTACCGGCTTCTGAAATTGTTCGTGTTGCTTATATTCCGATAGCGATTTCAAAATTCACTAAAAATAAAGAACTTGCACAACAATTTATCGACTTTTTAATATCACACAAAGGACGAAAAATATTTCGTAAACATAATTACTTGACTTCCAAACAAGAAGCATTTGATTATATCGGAGCAGAAAAGCCTGTCGGCGGAATTTATAATGTGCCTGAAAATTGGTTTTCGGGACAATAACTTTACGAGTTAAAAACTAAAAATTAATAAGTATAAGTATTTTTAGTTTTTAACTCGTAACTCAATGTCGTTTAGTTAAGGATTTGCTTTATTCTATTATATATCAAATAATTATAGTGAATAAAAAATAAAAATCCAACTTTATATA
>JAOZMN010000442.1 GCA_029934265.1 Bacteroidales bacterium | reverse complement strand
AGAACAATTCAGCGACGGAGTAGGTTACAGTTGGATTGACAGTTTAATCGAGCATTGCAATAAATCGGTAAGCGATAAAGATTTTGCAAAAGCCGGAAAATTATTTCCGCACAACACTCCGACTACAAAAGAAGCGTTTTATTACCGAGAAATTTTCGAGAAATTTTATCCTCAAGAATCGGCAATAAAATCAGTACTGAAATGGATACCCAAATGGCAAAAAAACGATGACCCCTCAGGCAGGGTTTGCGATGTACATGACAAACATACCGAAAAATTAGATTCTAAAAAATCAAACAGGTTACAAAACAGATAAGGATTTTTAATTTTATCTTCACCAAACTGCAAAATTAGCCGGAAGTTCACTAAGAATGAATTTTCGGCTACATAATTTTATTGAAAAAACTCTATAATTTCCGTTTCGCTGTACAATTTTAAAGGATTGTTTGCTTCTATTAAAGAATCAGCAAGTTGCAGTTTTTTTTCTTGCATTTTATTAATTTTTTCTTCAATTGTATTTTCGCTTAAATATCTGCAAACTATTACTTTCTTATCTTGTCCTATCCTTTGAGCACGATTTACGGTAGAATACCAACTAATTTCGGGACTATTTTTTTTGTTCATCACTGAAATTTTCAAGATTATCTGTTATCATCTTATTTACAACTCGGTCTTTTATCTCAAAACTTCCGTTTTTTTTGTTTTGAACTTATCAAATAAGGAGTTACCGTATAACCAATTTTATCTTTTTTGCTTATAAAAATATTATTTTCAGACATATCGTATTTAAAATTATAAATTTTATTAAACTAAAAACTTTTTTTATGTAAAGCGACAAAAAATAACATCACAATAATATGTAAAAAATAACAATAAATGTTAAAAATAACAGTTTCAATATTTAAAGTTCAAGTTCAATGTTATTTCAAGTTTATAGAAATGACGTAAATTTTAAAAAGCAATAAATTATTTTTATCTTACAACATTTGAAAACAATTTATTTTACAATAAAAGATTATTAAAAACGCTCATTACCTACTTTAAATACATTAACTAACTTAAAATTTCATTAATATGAAAAAATTATCATTATTTCTAACAATGATTTTAGTGTCATATTTCGGGTATTCCCAAAATTGGCAGGAAAGAAACAAGTATGCAGGCGATATGAATTTTTATGAAATTCAAAAATCTTTCAATCAATTTGAAAAATCCGGTAAAACGGAAAACGCAAGAGCGGTGTATATTTCGGTTGAAAAAGTACCGGTAATTCCGGATGGAAAGACAATTTTGCGACAATCAAAACCCGCAAAATTTCAGCTTATTAGATTAATGAGACCGATATGCACAACTAAACGCCCCCTTAGTTAGATAAGCGATTATAAATAATTTCAAAAAAAACATATTTTTTTTTGTTTTAAAAAAAAACAATTCTATCTTTGCACCGGAAAACAAAATTAGTCAGTTTATTAAGATAAGTTATGTCGGAAAACACGAAAGGTAAAATTATTGGTGTTGCAACTAAATTATTCAGTCGTTACGGATTTTATAAAACTTCAATGGACGAAATTGCGAGAATCGCACGAAAAGCAAAAGGCTCGTTATATTATCATTTCAAAAGTAAAGAAGAATTATTTACCGAAGTTGTTAAAATTGAAATGCAGAATTTAAAAACTGAATTATCTGTAATTTTGGATAATAAAAATTTAAAAGCTGACGAAAAAATAAGACAGTATCTTACTAAACGAATGGAAGTTTTAAACTCGGCTGCAAATTATCATGAAACGCTAAAAGCCGATTTTTTTGAGCATTTCAATTTCATTGATAATTTAAGGACTAATCTTGATAATTGGGAAAAAAAACAAATTAAAAATATCATACTACAGGGTATTGATGAAAATATATTCGAAGCTCAAAACGGAAATATGGAAGTTTTGCTTGATGTTTTTATAATGGTACAAAAAGGACTTGAAATACCATTTTTTTTACAAAATAAATACGATGATTTAAGTCCGTATTTTGGTGATTTATTAAAAATTTTAATAAAAGGATTAGGCAAGTAATTTTTTTATCATAAAACTGATTGTAAAACAACAATAGTTTAAAAATTTGTTTACTATGAAAACATTATCAGGAAAAATATTGAAATTTTTTAAATGGGAAATTATAGGCGAGTTTCCCGATATTGATAAAAGTGTAGTTATTATAGCTCCACATACGAGCAACTGGGATATTATTTTAGGAAAATTATTTATGAATGAAATGGGTGCAAAAAATACAGTTCTTGTAAAAAAGGAATTGTTCTTTTTTCCGATAAATATAATTATGAAATTACTGGAAACATTACCGGTAGATAGATACAGTAAAAAAAGTTCAATCATTTATCAATCTGTTGATTATATAAAGAAAAGCAAGAAATTTAATTTAGTTGTATCAGCCGAAGGAACAAGGCAAAAAATAGATAAGTGGAAAAAAGGTTTTTTTTATATTGCTCAAAAAGCGAAAGTCCCGATTGTTATAGGGTATTTTGATTATAAGAACAAAAAGTTAGGAATTAAAACAACAATATACGATATTGATAATGTTAAAAATACTATGACTGAAATAAACAAAATATATAAAAATGCAAATGCGAAATATCCGGAAAATTTCACTTTAGACAAACGATATTAATTTATGAGTTCGGTATAAAAAGACCCTTA
>JAOZMN010000084.1 GCA_029934265.1 Bacteroidales bacterium | reverse complement strand
ATGAGGCTGTTAATTTTATAAGTAAAAATGATGTCGATTTAATTTTTCTTGATATTGAAATGCCGGAAATGAGCGGTGTGGAATTAATAGAAAGTGCGACAAAATTACCGAGAGTAATTATTACTTCGGCACAGGAAAAATATGCTTTGCAAGCCATTGAGTTCGGGGTAAGCGATTATTTGGTAAAACCATTAACTTTTCCTCGTTTTTTCAAAGCCGTATCAAAAGTTTATCAAAAATACGAAGAAGAAAAAAATGAAAGCTTTAAAAACGCCGAGGGAGTATTTATTAAAAGCAGCTCTTCCTCTTTTATACGACTTTTATTTGATGATATACTGTGGATTGAAGCTATGGAAAATTATGTAGCGGTAAATACTTACGATGATAAATATACAATACATTTTACAATGAAATCAATACTTGAACGTATGCCGAACGATAAGTTAATCCGAATTCACAGGTCTTATATAATAAACAGAAATAAAATTACAATGATTGAAGATAATATGGTTATCATTAAAACTAAAAACGGAAAAAAATCAATACCTATCGCAAAATCGTATAAAGAAAAATTAATGAGTACCATAAATGTAGTAACTAAATAGTGTTTGTTTATAAGGTGTAGTACGAAATTTATTTTGTTTTTTAATTTGTTGAAAATCAGTGAGATAAGTTTTGTATTATTGCTTTTGATATACTATTTTTCTACTTTATAGACAGACACCAAATTAAGGTCTGTTTTTTTGAAATTCTTTGGATTTTATAAAGGAGTTTAGTAAATTTCATAACTTCAAAATTTTAATATGCCTGTTAATTTTAATAATACCGAACTCTCCGATATACTTGAACTTAAAAAAGTATCTCAGTCTTATGACGGAGGTAAAAATTATATCATTAAAGATTTAGATTTTCTTGTTGAAGATGTACCCGACAGAGGTCAATTTATTGTAATACTCGGACCGTCGGGGTGCGGAAAATCGACAGTTTTGAGGTATCTTGCAGGCTTGCAAAAACCGACGGAAGGTGAAGTTTTTATAAAAGGTAAAAAACGTTCGGAAAAAGACCGTATCGGAATGGTTTTTCAGCAATACTCTTCATTTCCGTGGATGTCCGTACTTGATAATGTAGGACTTGGACTGAAATTTCAAGGAATATCCAAACAAGAACGAGACGATAAAGCTATGGAAATGCTTAAAATTGTCGGACTTCAAGGACATGAAAAAAAATATGCTCAATATCCGACACTTTCCGGAGGACAGCTCCAAAGAGTGGCAATCGCAAGAAGTTTGCTTGTAAATAATGAGATTATACTTATGGATGAACCCTTTGGAGCTTTGGATACAAATACAAGACTCCGAATGCAGGATTTTATTATCGGGGTTTGGGAAAAAGTACAACCGACAATAGTACTGGTTACTCACGACATTTCCGAAGCCGTATATCTTGCCGATGACATATATATAATGTCAAATGCACCGGCAAAATTTATCGAACACGTAGATGTAAACCTACCTTTCAAACGAGACCGAACAATAAAACGAGACCCCGTCTTTGTTGAAATAGTAAGATATATCGAAGATAAGATGATGAGTATGGAGGTATAAATTAATAACTTGTTGGGTATTGTTGTGGAGTATTTTAAAAAAAAATATTGAATGCAAAAAAAATATATTTATTTATTTATTATTGATAATTATATTTATGATTGGCTGTGTCGATAAAAATAATTTTATTGAATATAAACCAATAGGTTTTTTCTCATCAAAATATACACTTAAAACAGGATCTCCAAGACAAGGAATTTTAAAACCTGAAACTAATGGTGTAATTATTTTAGATACTATTTTATCAAAAGCCTGAACAAGCTTGATGAATTTGAATACATTTGGGTAATTACTCATTTTCATGAAGCAAAAGGCTGGGAAAGTATTGTAACTCCTCCGAAAAGTGATCATGAATATGGATTATTTGCAACACGCTCACCACGTCGTCCAAATCCAATAGGTTTATCATTAATGAAAATTGATACAATAATAAAAAATAAAATTTTTGTAAGTGGGATTGACCTTTTTGATAATACTCCGGTATTGGATATAAAACCATTTTTGCCATCTATTGATTATGTTGTAAGCGAGAAAAATATGGTAGCTGAAATATATTTGGGGCATCATGATGAAGATTTTATTACTGATAGCTTAGTAAAAGAATTTGTTTTGGGTAAAAATAATAATAATGAAATTAATAAAAAATTAGATAAAAAGATTAATAATGACACCATCAATAAAAAAAGTTTTTTAAATAAATGAGTTCGGTCTGATTGCGAAAAAATACACTTCTTATACCGGTCTCATGAATGTAAGTACCTTTACATAAATATTTCCGTATTTGCATTTGCATAACAGTCATATTGGCAGTGCATTACAAGTGCGGTTTTACTCTATTAGATAGGTCGAAGACATTAATTTCAAATTAAGATAACAACTGATAATCGACAAAAATGAATATACTGGTAACAAACGATGACGGAATACAATCCGCAGGAATACGCACACTTATTGAAATTGCAAAAGAATTTGGAAATGTAACCGTTTTGGCACCCGATTCACCTCAATCTGCTAAATCTCATTCCATTACGGTTGAAATTCCCATAAGTTACAAACTTATTGAAAAAACGGATAATTATAAAGAATATTCATGTTCCGGAACGCCGGTCGATTGCGTAAAACTTGCAATTCACGAACTTGTACCTCAAAAACCCGATTTAATATTATCCGGAATCAATCACGGACAAAATACATCGCTCAGTGTTATTTATTCCGGAACGATGGCGGCGGTTGTCGAAGGAACAATGAATAAAATTCAATCAATAGGATTTTCGGTAAATAATGTTTCGCCGGACATTGATTTTTCTCAAACAAAGCCTTTTATAAGGGAAATTATCCGAAAAGTTATTGACAATAAATTGCCGGCGGGTGTTTGCTTGAATGTTAATTTTCCGGATATTGAAAAATTTAAAATTAAGGGAGTAAAAGTTTGCAGAGCCGTAAACGGAGTTTGGAAAGAAAAATTTGTATCGGCAAACAATAAATATAAAAATGCCTTTTGGCTCACCGGCGAATTTGAAAATTTTGAACCTCATGCAAAAGATACAGATGAATATGCAGTACAAAACGGCTATGCTTCCGTTGTTCCTGTAAAATTTGATTTTACGGATTATTCCTATATCGACAATCTAAAAACACAAGGTTTTGAAAAATAAAGAATTAGAAAATATAACGCCCTATAAAGATTCAGGTAATCAAAAAAAAGAGCAAGTTGCGGAAATGTTTGATAATATTGCCGAAAAATATGATTTTTTAAACCATTTTTTATCATTGAATATCGACAAAATTTGGCGTAAAAAAGCAATCCGTAAATTATTAAATTTCAATCCGAAAATCATACTCGATGTAGCCACAGGAACCGGCGATTTTGCTTTGAGTTCGTATAAAATACTTAAACCCGAAAAAATAGAAGGAATAGATATTTCTTCCGGCATGGTGGAAGTCGGCAAAAAAAAGATTATTGCCAAAAAACTTCAAGATAAAATCAATCTTCAAACCGGCGATTCCGAAAACATACAATTCCCGGATAATACTTTCGATGCAGTAACGGTAGCTTTCGGAGTTCGTAATTTTCAGAACCTTAAAAAAGGACTTTCCGAATTGCTGAGAGTTGCAAATAAAGATGCTAAAATTGTTATTTTGGAATTTTCAACACCCGAAAAATTTCCGATAAAACAACTTTACGGATTTTATTTTCGCTACATATTGCCTGTTTTCGGAAAAATAGTTTCCAAAGATAATCGTGCATATACCTACCTGCCGGAGTCGGTTGGTGCTTTCCCGAATAAAGAAAAATTCTTAAAAATTCTAAAAGAACTCGGATATAAAAAAGTTGCAGGAAAATCGCTTTCATTCGGAGTTGCACATATTTATACAGGAGTGAAATGAATTTTCAATTATAGAATATTACAATAATTCTTCAAGAATTTGATATTTTTTTCAGAACAAGAATTGAAATGAATAATATTTGTAAACTTTTTCTCGAAGCCGCATCAAAATATCCTAAAAAAACGGCTATAATAGACGGTGATAAACAAATTGATTTTCGTACACTTGAAAAGCAAGTACGGGAGACGGCAGGTTATTTCAAAAAAAAAGGCATAAAAAAGCATGACAGGATATTAATATTTATTCCGATGGGAATAGATTTGTACAGAACAGTTTTAGCACTGTTTTATATCGGTGCCGGAGCCGTTTTTCTTGATGAATGGGTAAGCAAAAAACGCATGGAATTATGCTGTAAAATTGCAGATTGTTCTGCCTTTGCAGGGATATTTAAAGCAAGAATATTTGCACTTTTTTCTTCCGAATTAAGAAAAATTCCGATAAAATTCGGAAAAAAATATACAATCGGTGAAATTCCCGAACTTGTGGAAGTAGATAAGGATACAACTGCTCTTATAACCTTTACCACAGGTAGTTCCGGCACACCAAAAGCTGCCGACCGTTCCCATAATTTTCTAAACGAACAATTTAACGCACTTTTGCAAGAAATAGACCCGAAACCGGAAGATGTTGATATGACTGTACTTCCGATAGTTCTTTTTGTGAATTTGGGTGTTGGTTGCACTTCTGTTATTGCTGATTTTAAGGCAAGTAAGCCTGATACATTACAAGCCGAAAAAATAATTTCTCAAATTAAAAAACACAAAATTAACAGAATTACCGCCTCTCCTTTTTTTATTAAAAAAGTTTCGCAAAAAATAATTGAAACTTCTAATAAATTAGATACAGTTCAAAAAATATTTACCGGAGGTGCACCTGTATTTCCGCACGAAGCAGAAATTTATAAAGCGGCATTTCCTGATTCTGAAATTAACATCGTTTACGGTTCAACCGAAGCCGAGCCGATAAGCTCGATTAAAATTGATGATTTACTTGCTCAAACTGATAATTTATCGAAAATCGGTTTGCCGGTCGGTGAAATTTTTGAAAAAACATCGCTCAAAATAATAGAATATACCGACAAAAATATTGAAATTTCATCTTTGCAAGAACTCGAAAAATTAGAAGTAGAGCAGGGTAGAGTAGGGGAGATTATTGTTTCGGGGAATCATGTTTTAGACCGCTATTTCAACAACGAAAAAGCATTTAAGCGAAATAAAATTATATTCAAAAATTCTCTTTGGCACAGAACCGGCGACAGCGGACGACTTGCCGAAAACGGAAAATTATATCTGACCGGACAATGTAAACAGTTAATTTTCAAAGATAAAGATATAATTTCGCCTTTTATTGTCGAAAATATGCTTGGCGAAATTCACGGAATTGAAATCGCAACAATTTTATCCGAAAACGATAAGATAATTATAGTTGCGGAATTAAAGAAAGATTATAAAAAAATACCTTTAGAAAATTTACAATCAATAATTTACGATAAAATTATCTATCTCGATAAAATTCCGAGAGATCCTCGCCATAATTCTAAAATTGATTATGAAAGTTTAAGAAAAATGTGTAATTTTGTAAGTCTGTAACTTCTAAAAAACTTACTTGATGACAAATATTATACTTTTTATTGAATTTGATTTTCCGCACTTCCCGATTTACAAATTTATTTTTATCGGTTTATTTATTTTCAGTCTGTTGCGATTGCTGAAATTTATAGTTCCGGTTTTTAAATTTACTCGAAAAAATAAGACTTTTATAAATAAAATATCCCCCTTTGGCGAGCTGTTAGTATGGGTTTTATTTTTTGCTTGGGCATTGCAATATTTTGCCGATAAAAATCAATTTCTTGCCGGCGGGCTTTTTCTTGTTTTACTTTCAATTTCGATATGGGCTTCTTGGTTTATTCTTAAAGATTACATTACAGGACTTATTTTTCGTCGAGAAACCGGTTTGTCGATAAACAGAATAATAAGTACCGGAGATGTAACCGGAAAAATAAAACAATTCAAAAGTCGTACATTAGTGATAGAAACACAAGCCGGAAAAACAATTCACCTACCTTATTCTAAGGTGCTTAATAACAAAATTGAAAAATTAAATCCTGCCGAAACCATTTCCGGACATACATTTATTCTCGAATTAAAATCGGAAAACGAAATCGAGAAAATAATTCCTCGCATAAAAGAAACAATAATGTATCTTCCTTGGGCATCAATAAAAAGAGAGCCGGATATAAAACCGATTTCAACCGAAAATCAAAAAATTAAATTTGAAATAACCGTGTATGCACTCGAAAAAGGTTTTTTCTATAAAATAGAAAATTTTGTAAAAAAAACATTTGCTTTATAAGATATGAATTGAAAAAACAGCATTTCAAAATGAAATAGTCGCAAACATTAAAACTTTATACTATGGAAAATGCAAAAATAAATCAAGGAGATAAATTATACGGAGAAGGAAAAACTTTTGAAGCACTGCAATGCTATTATGATTATCTATGGGCTGAAAAACCGACAGCCGGAATTTATCTGAAAATTGCTAATTGCAATAAATTACTTAATGATATTGAAAATGCTTTCGAATATTACGAAAAAGTATTGGAAATAGAACCGGAGAATATTGAAGCATTATTTAATATTGCCGATACATACAGACGTTTAAATAAAATTGAAAACAGTGCCGAGACATATAATAAAATATTGACATTATATCCTGATACTCAAAGTAGTATCCATCAATCGGCAACTAAGTATAAAAATGAAATTAAAAGTATTGTAATGTCAAAAATCGGAGTTAATTCTTTGAAGCAAAAAAACTACGATACGGCTATCCTGAATTTTAAAGAAGCAATTGATTTGAATCCCGACGACCATAAAAACTACTCAAATATCGGTGTTGTGTGCAATTAGCCCAGTTTGTCGTAACACATGAAAAAGTGTTAATAACAGAGACTTGAAAATCACAAGTTTTAAAAAAAAATACAACTTTAAAAGCTCTGATTTTCAAATAGATAGAAAGTTGTTATATATAATTACAAAAACAAAAAAACAGAAATGGATATAAAAATTTTAAAAGAAAAAATACAAAAACTTTCAGACGAAAACTTAAAACTTATTCAAGAATTAAAAGAAAAATGTTGGAATGTTGAAAGGAAAAAAGAAAAAACAATAATAGAAAAGGGCACTATTGATATAGATTTTTCCGATAAAAAAATTAAAAAAAAACAAATTCCAAACGATTTTAATTTACAATATAGACAATGGTATGCTACTTGTAAATCAATACTTGAAAGTAATAAAGATAAAGAAAGTTTGAAAGAATTTATTGAAGAACATAATCTTTTACAGAAGAATACAAAAAAAATGTTTATATCACAATATGAACAACTTCCAATTATTGATATTTTATTAAGGCAAATTAATATTATTAAGTCAATTCCAAATTATATTGAAGGGAAAGCATACAATTTTAAATTATCATTAGCTTCTACGTTATTAGGAGATGAGCTTGAAGAAAGCAGACATTTATTAAAAAACGGATTTTATAGAGCGGCAGGAGCAATAGCAGGAGTTGTTCTTGAAAGGCATATAAAAATAAACTTTAACCAATCAATACCTATAATAAAATATAAAGAAAAAGCAACATTAGGTTATTTGATAAAAATTGCCGAAGATAAAGCAATATTTGAAAATCCAATGATACAAAAATTAAAATATCTAAATCAAATTAGAATAAAATGTGACCATGATAAAAAAACAACACCTACAGAAAATGAAATTATAGATTTAATAGAAAACACAAATAAATTAATTCACAACATAGATTAAAATTCAAATGGCAATATTTCAAAAATCAGTAATACAAAAATATCTTAAAGGACTAAATACGGTTTGGTTAAATACCGCCTACGATAAATTTAACGAAATTTTCAACAAACAAAAAATAGAACGGATAAAAAACTTCAAAGAAGAAGAATATCAAGACGGATTTTTGCGTGATTTATTTGTTGAAGTGTTGGGATATACATTAAAAACAGACGATAAAAATTTTAATCTTGTAAGAGAATTTAAAAATCAAACAGACGGCAAAAAAGCAGATGGAGCAATAATAAAAGATGAAAAAGCAGTTGTAGTAATAGAACTAAAATCAACAAAAACAAAAGACTTAACAAGTATTACAGAACAAGCATTTAATTACAAACATAACCAGCCTGGTTGCAAATATGTAATAACTTCAAATTTTCAGAAACTGCGATTTTACATTGATTATTCTAATGAATACGAAGAATTTGATTTATTTAATTTGCAAAAATCAGATTTTGAGTTACTTTATTTGATTTTACGTGAAAAAAGTATTTTTTCAAACACTCCACAAAAATTAAAAGATGAAACACGGTTTCATGAAGAAAAAATATCAAAACAACTTTATGAAGATTATTCAAATTTTAAAAACAATATTTTTGAAAATCTGGTAAAAAACAACCCTGAAATAGATAAATTAAAACTTTTTAAAAAGTCGCAAAAATTATTAGATAGATTACTTTTTATCTTTTTTGCAGAAGATTGCGGATTGTTACCACCAAATTCAATTTCACGAATAATTGAGAGATTTGAAATTTTAAAAAGAGAAGACACATATAGACCGCTTTATGAAATTTACAAACAATATTTTGGGTATATGAATATCGGCAGAAAAGGAAAAACACCTGCTGATGATATTCCAGCTTACAACGGTGGTTTATTTGCTCCTGATGATTTTTTGGACAATTTAAAAATTGAAGACAAAGTTTTAAAAAATGATTGCTTAAAAATATCTGCGTATGATTTTAATACCGAAGTGGACGTTAATATTTTGGGACAAATATTTGAACATTCTTTGAACGAAATAGAAGCAATGGAAAAAAACCTGTCAGAAAAAGACGAAATTTCTGATAATAAAATTTCAAAACGAAAAAAAGACGGCGTTTTTTATACACCAAAATTCATTACACAATATATTGTAGAAAATACTATCGGCACACTTTGCACAGAAAAACGCAAAGAAATGAATATTTATGAAATAGAATTTGATACAACTTACAAAACAAAAAAAGGAATTCTAAATAAAAAAGGGAAGTTGCTTTTTGACAAATTAAACAACTATAAAAAATGGTTACTTTCTTTAAAAATACTTGACCCTGCTTGTGGGAGTGGTGCATTTTTAAATCAAGCACTTATTTTTCTAATTAACGAACACAAACAAATAGACAATTTTATTGCCGAACTGACAGGCGATAAAATAGGCTTATTTGATACTGACAAAGCAATACTTGAAAATAATATTTACGGAGTAGATATTAACGAAGAAAGTGTAGAAATTGCAAAACTTTCACTTTGGCTACGCACAGCACAAAAAGGCAGACATCTTTCAGATTTATCAAGTAACATAAAGTGTGGAAATTCACTCATAGACGACCCGAAAATTGCAAAAGAAAAAGTTTTTAAATGGGACGTAGAATTTAAAGAAATATTTGACGCAGGTGGATTTGACGTAATAATCGGAAATCCACCTTATGGAGCAAAACTTAGCAATAAAACAAAAAAATATTTATCAAACGAATTTCCCGAACTACAATTCAAAATAGATACGTATTCTGTTTTTCTGTTAAAATCAATAAATCTTGTAAAATCTAACGGCTTAATTTATTCTATTATTCCCAATACTTTATTAGATAACTATTTTGAAGAAAAAGTTAGAGAAAAACTTTTATTTAATAATCAAATTATTGAAATAATAGACTTAGATGACAAAGTATTTAGCGATGCTGTTGTTCATTCAATGATTTTTGGTTTTCGTAAATTGCAAATTGAAAACTATGAAATTTCAATACGCTCTTCTAAGAATATATCTTCAAAACAACACATAATTCCATGTGAATACTTCAAGTCACAAGAAAAATATTTGTTTTCCATACGAAATTATAAAGTTAAAGATTTTTTAACCAAAATTGCTATAAATAGTGTAACATTAAAACAAATTATTGATATACGGCAAGCCATAAAAACAGGAAATGATAATATTTATATATCCAAAAAACAGGAAGATGATAATTTCAAACCTGTATTAGGTGGTAAACATATCCAAAAATA
>JAOZMN010000083.1 GCA_029934265.1 Bacteroidales bacterium | reverse complement strand
TAAAAATGTTTGCCGGTATTTTTTCCGTCCCTGATAATAAAGATTGGGATTGGTCGATAGTAACTTCCATACAAGCATTAGAAAATGCCGGTTTTGATTCTCAAAAAAGTTATCTTCTCAAAAATATAATGAAACAAGGTGATTTTCTTCATTTTTTTAAGAATTATACCATACTTGCCGTACAAAATACCAATAATTATTTATGGGCAGAAAAAAGTAACGACAGAGTAGAAACAATGAATAATTTCTACGATAAGCGGAACAAATTTTAAGGTCTTCGAACTATTCAATATTGCACGCACTCGTGCAAACATCTGTAAATTTGCTTATTGCAAATGGGTAAAAACTTTTGTAAGTGTAATTAAAAATAAATTTCATGAAAAAACAACATAAAATAAATCTTCATTTTCCGGATACTCCTTTTGAGATGCTGATGCAAAAAAGGATACACAAAGTATTGCTCGTATGCAGTGCTTACGATGCTTTCGCTTTGGAAGAAGACGGCAGAATCGAAGAACAACTTTTTAATGAATATAGGTCTTTGGAATTACATCACCCTCCGAGAATAATAAAAACTTCCAACATAAACGATGCATACGAATAATGAATTCTTCGTACATCGACCTTGTAATAACAATGTTAAATGTAGGTGAAGGCGACCAAGACGTTTTTAAATTTTCCAAACTAATAAAACAAAAATTTCCAAAAAAGCCGATAGTCATTCTTACCCCTTTTTCAAGAGAAGTTTCTCTTAGAATGAGCAAAGAAGATTTAAGCGGAATAGATTATGTTTTCAGTTGGCTCGGACAAGCCGATATACTTTTGGCAATAATCAAACTTATAGAAGACAAAAAAAACGTCGAGCATGATTTAAAAGTTGTCGGAGTTCAGGCAATTTTACTTGTCGAAGATTCTGTAAGATATTATTCTGAATATTTGAGCAAAATGTACAAAATAGTACTTTCACAATCACAAAAATTTATGAGTGAAGGCATGAATGAGCATAAACAAATGCTACAAATGCAAGGTCGTCCTAAAATACTGCTTGCTACAAATTATGATGATGCCGTAGAACTTTTTAATAAATATAAAAATAATTTGCTTGGTATTATTTCCGATACAAAATACAAACGACACGGCAAAACAGACCCCGAAGCCGGTATCAGATTCTTGAAAAAAGTAAAAAAAGAAAATAAACTTATCCCTACCCTTTTGCAATCATCGGAAGCAAAAAATTCTCAAAAAGCAAAAGAAATAAATGCCGGTTTTCTGTATAAATATTCCGATAAACTGACAAAAGAACTTCGTCTTTTCATTAATGAATATTTTGCTTTCGGTCCCTTTCATTTTCGCTATCCGGACACGAAAAAGCTTATCTATACGGCAAAAAATTTGAAAGAATTACATTCCATAATATACGATATTCCCGATATTTCTTTAAATTACCATTTATCTCGACATCATTTATCTAAATGGTTGAATGCAAGAGCTTTATTTCCACTTGCAGAGTTTTTTAGAAGTGTAAATTTCGATGATTTTAAAGATACAAATAAATTAAGAAAATTTGTAGATAATGCAATTTCAGATTTTCGTGAAAGTCGCTCAAGAGGAACTATTGCCAAATTCGATGACGAAAAATACGACGAGCTTACAAAATTTGCAAGAATAGGCGAAGGATATATTGGCGGTAAAGCAAGAGGACTGGCTTTTTTGGACTTATTGATAAAAAAACACCCCGAACTTGATAATTTCAAAAATGTAGATGTCAAAATACCTCAAACTGTTGCTATAAGTACAGAAGTTTTTGATTCATTTATAGATGACAATAATTTGTACGATTTTGCAATCGAAAAACATGATAACAATGAAATATTAAAAGAATTTACAAAAGCGAAACTACCTGAATTTGTCGTACAAAGCGTTAAAGCATTTTTGAAAATCACGGAAAACCCTATTGCAGTACGCTCCTCAAGTGTACTCGAAGACTCTCACTATCAACCTTTTGCAGGAGTTTACACTACCTATATGGTACCAAACTCGGCAAACGACCATGAAATAAACTTAGAGCAGATTCTCGAAGCAATAAAATGTGTTTACGCATCAGTATATTTTAAGGAAACAAAAGCCTATATTCATGCGACTTCCAACGTAATAGACGAGGAAAAAATGGGAATTGTTTTGCAGGAAGTTTGCGGTACGAAATACGACGATAAATTTTATCCGACTTTTTCCGGTGTGGCTCGCTCGGTTAATTTTTATCCCATCGAACTCGAAAAACACGAAGACGGAATTGTCAGCATAGCACTCGGACTTGGAAAACATATTGTCGAAGGGAAAAAATCACTCCGTTTTTCGCCTAAATATCCGACCAAAATTTTACAACTTTCATCTCCGGAAGTTGCTTTACGTGAAAGTCAGAAAAGGTTTTATGCTGTCGATTTAGATTATAAAAATTTCTTTCCTTCAACAAACGACGGTATAAATATCAAAACTTTTAAAATAAAAGAAGCCGAAAAAGACTGCTCTATTTACGATATATCTTCTGTTTTCGATTTTAAAGACAATATGCTCAAAGAAGGAAAACATTATGAAGGAAAACGAATTATAACTTTTGCCAACATATTGAAATACAATTCATTTCCATTGCCGGAAATAGTAAACAGCGTAATGAAAATATGTGAAAAAGAAATGAATAATCCGGTTGAAATCGAGTTTGCGGTAAATTTGAGTAATGATAAAAAAAACGATGATGTATTTTCGCTTTTACAAGTTCGTCCGATAGTAAAAGAAAGTTCTAATTTTATTGTAAACGTAGATGCGACAAAGAAAGAAGATGCTTTAATAATGTCCGAAACTGCACTTGGTAACGGAATTATCGAAAATATTTATGACCTTATTTATGTGCGTCCCGAAAATTTTGATTCGGCAAACAATCCTAAAATAGTCCCTATAATAGATAAATTAAACGATAAATTTATTGCCGAAAACAAAAATTATATTCTTCTCGGTCCCGGTCGCTGGGGTTCAAGCGACCATTGGCTTGGTATTCCTGTAAAATGGTCGCAAATTTCACAAGCAAGACTCATAGTGGAAGCCGGATTACCGAATTATATAATAGACCCAAGTCAAGGAACTCATTTTTTTCAAAATCTGACTTCATTCAGGGTAGGATATTTTACAATTAATCCATACAAAAATGAAGGATTTTTCGATTTGAATTTCATCAACAAACAAGAAGCTGTTTATGAAGATAATCTTGTCAGACATATACGTTTCAAAAAACCGATAACCGTGAAAATTGACAGCCAAAATAGTAAAGGTGTAGTTATGAAACCGTAAATCACACTATCAAATTTAAGCCTATGGAACATATTCAATATGATGAATTATTTGAAAACAACAAAAAATGGGTTAAAGAAAAACTTAATTCCGACCCTCAATATTTTGAAACACTGTCAAAAGGACAATGTCCCAAATATCTGATAATCGGCTGTTCGGACAGTCGATTACCGCTGACATCTTTATTAAAAGCCAATCCCGGCGATATTTTTATTCACCGAAATATAGGAAATTTAGTCGGAATTACCGATATAAATTTACTTTCGGTATTGGAATATTCTATTGAACATCTTAATATCGAACACATTATAGTTGCCGGACATTATTCTTGCGGAGGCGTGGAAGCGGCGGTGGACGGAGTGGACCAAGGTTTAATCGAAAATTGGGTCTCGCCGATAAAAGACCTTTATGTCGAAAATAAAAAAGAGTTGGACTGCATGACAAATAAAGATATGAAAGATAAATTATCTGAAATCAGTGCCATTGCCCAAGTCAAAAATATTTTCAAAACTCCGGTAATGAAAAGAGCTTTAAAATCTGAAAGTTACCCGGAAATTCATGCTTGGATTTTTAATATCTACAACGGAAAAATTTTAGAACTGCCCTTACCGCTTAAAGAATGGAAAGAAATAGGTTTGATTCCCGAATTTTATTGATTTTGGTTTATAAGACTAACAAAGGTTTCGCTTGAAGCAAAACCTTTGTTATTTTTTCACAAAAAAGTCAAAAACTTTACTCATGCACTTGATAAATTTTATTTTCGTAAACAAAAGTTACATTTTGTCCGAGTGCATAAAAATCGGCAATTTCCGGACTTTTTTCGAGTAAATCGAAATATCTTTTACTTGCAAATTTGATTTGTTCAGCTTTTTTATTTGCTTCTTGAACCTTTGAATCTATCCATTTATTGCCGGATTGATAAACTGCACGTCCCTGAATATTACGAGATTGAGTTGCAAAATTTTGAGTATTCCCGGTTTTATCTTTGTATAACATTCTGCTCTGTCCTTGTAGGGCATCGGAGATATTGTTTGCTTTTCTTGTGTTTTGAAATTCAGAACTTGTTCTTACACCGGTACTTCCGGTTTGCTCGGACATTTCGTTAAAATCTTCTTTACTTTTTTTGAAAAAATCTTCTTCTTCATCTATTCCTTCAAAACGATTTATAAAAATAGTATTTTCACGTCGTATATTGTTATTTGTAAGGTTTATTTTTTCATCTTCCAAAATAAGAAAACTTGTATAAGGTGTAATAATTCCATATTTTTTTGCCAAAGTCGTAACTTCTTCCACAAGCTCTTTTTGACTTCCATTCAAACGAATTTGGTCGAGTAAAAAACCGATTTTTCGAGTAGCCCAAAGGTAAGGCACAAAATCTTTTTCCGAATTTTCTTTCAGATGCACTTTGTATTTAAACTTTTTCTCTTTTCCATTCACTTTTCCGGTAAGTATAATTTCCGTCTGCCCCGATTTATTAAAACGTCCCAAAACTGTTATTGACGAACCTTTAAACAGGTCAGGCAAATTTCGAGGAAACATTTCGTCTATTCTGCTTGTACCGGCAGAACTTATTTGCAAATCGGTAAGAACCGGCGAACTTACTTTTGTAAAAAAACTCGAAATTTTTATTTCAATATCTTCGTCCGGAGCAATATACGAACGATAAGCCCTTGTTTTTTCGGTTATTAAATCCAATAAATGTGTATTAATATCATCGCCGATTCCAAAAGTGAAAATTCTTGTATTTTCAGAATTTGTACTTGAAATTTGTTTCAATAATTCTTTATTTTCGGTTTTCCCGATAGTTGGTTTTCCGTCGGTAATAAAAACTATCATGTGCGGACGGTCGGGTGCATTCTTTTCTTTACAAGCAAGTTGCAAGGCTTCTTCCATGTTTGTTCCGCCTATTGCTTTCAAATTTTCTATAAATTTTTCGGCTTCTGCTATATTGGTTTTGCTTGCCAAAACTCGCTTTCCGAAAAGTGCATAAGAAACGGTAGAAAATCGTATAATTTCAAATTTATCGTTAGGATTTAAGTTTTTCACACAAAAATTCAGAGCTTTTTTGGCTTGCTCAATTTTTTCACCGGACATACTGCCTGAAACATCAAGCACAAAAGTTATATCTTTATTTACAAGGCGACTTTTGTCGTTTACAAAACCCGGACTGATATTTAAAAGAAAAAATCCGTTTTCATTTTTTTCTTTGTACGATAAAACGCTCATTCCCACTTGCGAAGCGGTTGTTCCTATGAAAAATTTAAAATCTTTATTCGGCTTTACGTTTTTTGCTTCGTAACCAACTATCGCTTTTTTATCGTTTTTTCGGATATTTTCGGTTTTGTGCGAAGGAGAATACAAAGTTGTAATTCTTTCTTTTTCGGAAATATCAATTTTAAAACTAATATTATTAATAGGCTTGGCAGAATATTTTTCGGTATTTAACGGAAAAACGTACTCATAAGTATTGTCTTCCGGCTGTAAAATTTCGGTGTAAGTAATTTTAATTCTCTTCTCTTTTTTTCCTTCAATCGGAAATATCCGAACTTTGAACAAATCTTGTTGAGAATATTCGAGCAAAGCAGGGTCTTTAATCTGTCGGACTATATCTTGATAAATTTTTCGAGCTTTTTTGGCATTAAGAAGTTCAGCCGGAGTTAATTTTCCGTTAATTTCCATAGCAAAATCTTTGAGTACTGCACCCTTCGGCACAGGAAATAAAAACCAGCCTTCCAAGTTTCGTGAACTCGGATTATAAAATACTTCTTCAAAAGTTGTAACGGCAATTTGTCCTTGAATCTCCGTTGTTACTTTCAGCGAGCGGATTTCCAAACTATACGGATTAAAATTATTGGAAGTAAACCCGTTTGTTCCGGGAGGGTACACTATTATGAAACCTCCTGCATATAAGCCTGTTACAAATATTAAAAGTGTAAATGTTATTGATATTTTTTTCATGATTTCAGTCTAAAAAGTATATTTTTTCAAAATCAGACCCTTAGGGTTTTAAGTAATAAACTGTAACTCAAATATTTAGATTTATTAATTTTTGTTAAATCAAACCCTAAGGGTCTTTTTATACCGAACTCTTTAATGATTTCTAAATTTTTAAATTAAAAAAGAAAGGCATTTCCGATTTATTAATCTGCTTTTTGTAATAACCTTTAAATTTGATTGCCGGAAATTTCCTTTCTTTTAAGATACTGATATATTTTATGCCGAACTGATTTATTTTTTAAAAGTATATTTTTTCTTTCCGGCTTGCTCTCTCACCGCTTCTATCATTACCTCTCCAAGCGTTGATTTTAATGCTTTTTCTCTTCGTTTTTCGGCAACATACACTTTTCGTTTTTGATTCAAAACTTGAATCTCCTTTTGGATTTCTTCACGCTCTTTTTGTTTTTCTTCAATAAATTTTTTCTTTTCACCGTCCGACATTCCTTTCATTTCTTCAGGCAATTCGTCATCTTTAATACTCTCTATAACAGTTTCTTCTTCGTCCATAGCATCTACCAAATCCCATTCTGCATTTTTGTAAACTCCAGTACTTTTTGAAACTGCTCTTGTTACGGCGGACACTGTATTTACACCTGCGGCATTACTATCTTGTGCTTCCTGTCTTGCTTTTTTATTTTTTCCTGAACTTCCGAACGCAATATATGTACTGTTAAGTTTGCTGTTTAATTTTATAATTTCATCGTCGAAGGGCGAAGCAATATGTTCTACAACTTGATTTTGATTAATCGTTAAATACTTTCCGTCCGAAATATCTGCGGCATCTTTCCATTTCATATTTATACCTTGATTTTGTTCTCCGCAAAAGATTGTATTTATCACTATTCCTTTGGTAATTGCATTTTTACAAGCCGTTGTGTAAAGCATTGTTCCTTGTGTAAACTCTTCATTTCCTGCAATAAAAATCATTTTCAAATCCTTGTCCGACTTACTCCATTGCAGATTTATAGTAGCCTTATCTATTACGTATCCGCAAAATTCACTACCTCCGTTTGTTCGTAAAGCAAAGAGGTCTTCCGAAATTTTATCCAAATCGGTTGTCAAGCCGGAAACTTGACGTAAATAACCTTCTTCTGCCGGCAATCCATCATTTCCGTATTCGTAAAGTGCAATTTCGAGAGTCGGCATTTTACCTTTATAACGTGCTGTTGCAAGTTCGTTTACCACTGACCACAGTTGAGTTTTAGCTTGGTCGATAAGTCCGTCCATACTATTACTTGTATCAATTATCAAGGCAACTTGTATTTTTGATTGTTTTGAATTTCTTTGTGCATATCCGTTAAATGATACAAAAAGAATTGCTGTAAAAAGCATTGAAATCATTAGTTTGTTTTTCATCTTTAAGTTTTTTAAAAATTATGTTATGTATTTTTGCGTTGTTGGTAATTAGATACTTTATTTTTAAAATTTCCATAATTTTTATTTTTAACAGACTATTTTAAAACAAAAAAAAACAGCCTTTTTATATAAAAGACTGTTTTTTTGTTATGCAACTTCAACTTCCTTCAAAGTTCTATTTGCAAAAAGTTATCATCTTGATAATTAAGGTCTTCGACCTATCTAATGAGGCAAATCCGTATTTGTAATATGCTGACAATATGATTGTTGTGCGAATACGGAAAAACTTATGTAATGGTACTTAACAAGAACTAATTTGATTAACTTTGCCTAAGTTTTACCACATTAAAAAAAATACCCACTATCTTACTTTTGTCCTATCATTCCGCTTGAATCTTTTACAATTCCGGCTTTACTTACTCTTAATTTTGTTTGTCCCTCTACTTCAATTACGATGTCATCTTCGTTTATTTCGAGTACTTTTCCATATATACCACCTATCGTCAGTATTTTACTTCCTTTCGCAAGTTCTTCTCTGAATTTTTTTACGTCTTTTTGCTTTTTAATTTGCGGACGTATCATAAAAAAGTAGAAAACAACTACGATTAAGCCCATCATTATAAACATTTGATAGGGATTTTCTTGTTTGTCCTCTGATGCCAGCAGGCAGATAAAATTTAGATAATTCATTTTAGTTCAATATTTAATTATTAATTGTCAAATTTCACAAAAGCCGCAAGTATAAGTTTTGTTTCTTCGGGTTTTGTGTTTGTTTTTACTTTTATGGTTTTATATTGGTTGTTAATTAATCCGTTGCTGTCAAAAATAATTTTAATTTTTCCTTGTTCGCCGGGCAAAATCGGTGTTTTTTCGTAAGTAACATCAGTACAACCGCATGATGCTTTCACCGCAAGTATCATAAGCGGTTTTCCTCCGGTATTTGTAAAACTGTAGTCAGTTTCGATTATTTCGCCTCTGTAAATTGTTCCTAAGTCCTTTGCTTTTTCTTCAAATTCTATTTTCGCCGGAGCTGAATTTGTATAATCTTTTTTTATGGATATTTTACCGGAGTTTTCTTTTTTTTCTCCACAAGAACTTAAAAATAAAATTACCGATATTACTATAAAATATTTATTCAAAAATACAATTTTTTCATTGCTCATCATTATTTGTTCATTGTTAGACCAGTCCTCTTCCTATTTTATTGATTTTCTTTTCTTTTTTGAGCTCTGCCGTAATTATTTCGAGAACACCATTTATGAATGCTCCGCTTCTTTGCGTTCCAAACATTTTACCGAGTTCGATATATTCATTAAACGAAACTTTTATTGGAATTGAACTAAATTCCGTAATTTCACAAAGTGCAAGAATAATAACAATTTTATCTGTATCGGATATTCGTTCTATGTCCCAATTTTTAACCTGCTTGTCGATATATGTAAGAAATTCTTTTTGTTTCAGTACAGTTTTTCTGTAAAGTGTCAATAAAAAATCTTTATCGTCTTCTTTTTTAAATAGTTTCGGAATAACAAAACTTTTCGGAGAATTTTCTTTAATTTCTGAAACAATCAGCCCTACAGTATTTAAAGCAAAATCTATATCATTATTCCAAAAAATACTTTGTTCTTCAAGAATATCATACAATTCTTCAAGGTTATAAAGAAAACCGGTATAAAAATAATTTATAAAATCTTTATCGTCTTTAAACGTATGACTCTCTTTATTCATATACCCGATATACGCATCGGTATCGACAAGAGTGGTATAAATACTTTTAATCAGAGAAGGATATTTATTCCAACTTAATTTTGTTCCATTTATTTGATTATTAAATTCTTCGTTATCCGAAATACAAGTTATAATTTTATTTTCAAAAAAACGAAAGTTGGGATTCAAGTCATTATAAGTTGCTTGTTTTTTATTTTTTTTGTTGTCTGAAATTTTTTTTCCGTAGTTTTTAACTTCTATCGGCAAAAGCAATAAATAAAAATATAAGTCGTAAAATCTATCTACGGAAAACATTAATTCTCTTTCAACTTCTTGAACCGAACGCCCTTTGTTTTTGAAAAAAGAATAAACAGCTTGGAACGCTTTTATGCGTAGTAATCTTCTACTAATCATTTCAAACAAAAATATAAATTAAAAAACTTGTGCAAAGATAGTTTATTATTATTTACCGGAAAAACTTTAATCTTTTAGTTTTTTTGTAACTCTATGTAATAAGAAGTAATTCAAAAAAAATTGAATTTTATTTTTTTGTAAATCATTAATAATCAGCCGTAAATTATTGTTTTATTTCTTTTATGTAATTTTTACGAGATTTATTCATTTTTTCCATTAACCGCTTTTTTTTAGTACTTGTATTTAAGTTTTTACTTTTAAAAAACTTGATGACGTATAAAAGTGGTGACTTTTAGTAAAATAGCTCAAAATTTCATATAT
>JAOZMN010000441.1 GCA_029934265.1 Bacteroidales bacterium | reverse complement strand
TATCGAAAATCAAAATTTAGTATTTTTTGTAAAAGATACAGGAATAGGGATTTCCGAAAAATCGCAGAAAAAAATCTTTAAACGCTTTATTCAAGCTGCCGAAAATACTGAAAAATTATACGGTGGTACAGGACTCGGATTGGCAATATCAAAAGCCTGTGTAGAACTGCTCGGAGGTGAAATTAATGTTAAATCTGAAAAAAATAAAGGTGCGGAATTTTATTTTACAATTCCGTATAAAGTTCCGACAGTTCCTAAAAAAGAAGTTCAAAATAAAAAAATAAAATCAAAATTTAGTAATGAAAAAATATTAATTGTTGAAGATGACAGAACAAATTATCAATATATAGAAGCTGTTTTAATTAACTTAAATTTAGATATACATCATGCACTAAATGGCATTGAAGCTATTAATTTTGTAAAAAACAACGATGACCTGAAATTAATATTTATGGACATTAGAATGCCGGAATTAGATGGTTACGAAGCAACTGCAATTATAAGAAGAACGAATCCGTTTTTGCCGATTGTCGCACAAACCGCTTATGCTTTTGAGAACGACAAAAAAAGTGCTTTTGAATCCGGTTGCAGTGATTTTATTTCCAAACCCATTAAGAAAGCGGATTTGTTGAAAATGCTTAATAAATATTTGTAATGGATAAATTAACCAAAGAGCAAAGAACCAAAAATATGAAAGCCGTAAAAAGTAAAGGTTCAAAAATTGAAACTTTGCTTATGAAAACTCTTTGGCACAAAGGATACAGGTATCGAAAAAACGATAAAACGGTTTTCGGTAAACCGGATATTGTTTTTAAAGGCAAAAAAGTTGCAGTATTTTGCGACAGCGAATTTTGGCACGGTAAAAATTGGAATAAATCCAAATACGACCACAAAAGCAATATCGACTTTTGGCACAAAAAAATAGAACGAAATATCGAAAGAGACAAAGAAGTGAACAAATATCTTACCGAGAACGGCTGGAAAGTTATTCGTTTTTGGGGTAAAGATATTACCAAAAAGTTAGATAGCTGTGTTGCCGAAGTAGAAATTAAATTAAAATCTCACAAAAAAGTATTATAAAAAACTCGTTGCACTTTTGCACGCACATTACCGCTTATAAGTTTGCGATTATTAATATCAGGGTGAATGCGATTTGACAAGAAAATATATACAAATTGATATTCAGGGTCAATCCAGACCATAGTTCCGGTGAAACCTGTATGACCGAAACTGTCAGGTGAAACATCATTAATTGCCGGACCTTTACCGGATTTTGTAGTCCTGTCGAAGCCCAAAGCTCTGCGGTTTCCTTTTTTGCAAGCTACACATTTCGCAAAATATCTGATTGTAGAATCTGCAATATACCGCCTGCCTCCGTACTCGCCTCTTTGAAGATACATTTGTGCAAGTTTTGCCAAATCGTCGGCATTTGAAAACAATCCGGCATGACCACAAACTCCGCCGAGCATAGCCGCAGCATAATCGTGAACATATCCTTGTAAAAGTTGTTTTCTGTATTTTGTGTCATTTTCGGTAGGAACTATATCTTCTTTGTAAAAACGTTCTAATGGATTGTAACCAAGCGTAGTAGCTCCAAGTGGATTGTAAAAATTATCGTAAGTATATTGTTCTAAATGTGTTTTTGTAATTTTTTCCACCATTCTGTAAAACATAATAAATCCCATGTCGCTGTATTTGTAGCGTTTTTTGCGTTCCAATTTCGAATCGAAAATTCTTTGAAACAGAGTATCTTCGTATGCTTCGGTAATATAAAGACTTTCGGCAACTTGCAGATTGTAATTTTTTGTTTTTTCGGACGAATAAATATAAGGATTTAATTTATGAGTTCTAATATCGCTGAAAGTTTGCAAATAAAACGGTATCCAAGGTTTCAAACGAGCTTGATGAGCCAAAATATCTCTTATTATTATATTTTTTTTATTTGTAGAATCAAGTTCCGGAAGATAGTAAGAAAGTTTTTTGTTGATGTCTATTTTTTTTTGGTCGTAAAGTTTCATTATTGACGGCAATGTAGCGGCAACTTTGGTAATTGAAGCAAGGTCGTATATATCGCCGTTTTGGGTAGGATTTTTTTTTTGATATGTATGAAAACCGTAAGATTTATTAAAAAAAATAACGCCGTTTTTAATTGCAAGTATCGTACAACCCGGAGTTGCTTTTGTCGAAATTGCTCCTAAAATAATGGAATCTATAACTTTTAAATCTTCACTTTTAATTTTTACTTCTTCCGGAACGGAATATTTCAGTCTGATTTTCTCTTCAATAAAACCTCGTCCTGACGGGATACCGCCTGCACCTACCGGCAAATGTGCTTGTGCCGGAATACCGCCGTAAATCAGCTGTGCCGCAATATCTTGCGTTAATCTCCAATTATTATAAGAAATATTTATTGCTTGTATTCTTTTAATATCTTTAAATTTATTCAAAGCATACGGATTTCCGAACAGATTTAAAATTACAGCTTTTTCTGATGATAATTTGTCAATAAAATTAACGGTTTGACTTGTTATTCCGAAATTCGGCGGACGGCGACTCATTTTATGTATGCCGACTATCACGACATCGTAATCTTTTATTTTTTTAAGAACAAGGTCAAACTCTGCTTGCGAGCCGTTTTTATTTATTACATAATCATCGACATCGTCATAATTATTTAATAGTTGTTTGAATTTTTTAAAATTTACGCTT
>JAOZMN010000440.1 GCA_029934265.1 Bacteroidales bacterium | reverse complement strand
TCGCCTTTTTTGAATTTAAAAAGTGAAAACCAAGGATTAAAGAAGAGATAAAATTTTTCTACTCGTGTTTTGAATAATTTGGCAAAAGTGAAATGCCCTAATTCGTGAAATATTACCAATATCGACAAACTTAAAAGTAATTGTACGATAGTCATTACTACTCCCATATTTTATTATAATTTAAAAAATTGTGAAATTATGAAATTTATTTATTCCCCGTATGAAAAAAAAACAGATAAGTACCCATATCTAAGTTTTTTATATTTATTTGGTACTAACTTACTGATTATAATGATTTTATACGAGTATGTAAGCAACATTAAATAGGTCGAAGACCTCATTATTGTAAATAAAACAACAAAGATAATAATAAAAATGCTTACAAATAAAAAATCCCGAAATTTATATCGGGATTTTAGAAAATAAAAAGGATAATTTTATCCGATTTATATGGATTTTAATATTTTTTACAGCATTTCAACAACAACCGCCGATGCTCCGCCACCGCCGTTGCATAATCCTGCGGCACCGTACTTGGCATTATTTTGTTTCAATACATTCAACAAAGTAACAATTATTCGAGCACCGGAAGACCCAAGTGGGTGTCCTAAAGAAACCCCGCCACCGTTTACGTTTACTTTGCTTTCATCAAGTTCGAGTTCTTTAAGAGTGGCAAGTGCAACCACCGAAAAAGCCTCGTTAATTTCGTAATAATCAATATCCGAAGGAGTTAAGCCTGCTTTTGCAATAGCTTTTGGAATAGCTTTTGCCGGTGCGGTTGTAAACCATTCGGGAGCTTGTGCGGCATCTGCATATCCGGTAAGTTTCGCAATCGGTTTAATTCCGAGTTCATCAACTTTTTCTTTACTCATAAGTATAATTGCCGAAGCTCCGTCGTTAATTGTGGACGCATTGGCGGCTGTTACTGTTCCTTCTTTTACAAATACCGGACGAAGTGTCGGGATTTTATCGAATTTTACATTTTTGTATTCCTCATCTGTATCAAAAACGACAGTTCCTTTTCTTGTTTTGATTTCAACAGGGACAATTTCATCTTTAAATTTACCTGCTTCCACTGCTTCGGCGGAACGCTTGTAGGATTGTACTGCAAAGCGGTCTTGTTCTTCTCTGGTGAAGTTCATCTCGCTTGCACAAAGTTCGGCGGCATTACCCATGTGATAATTATTATACACGTCCCAAAGTCCGTCGTTTACCAGTCCGTCGATAATTTTTCCGTTACCGAGTTTTGCTCCTGTTCTGTAATTAGGAATATAATGAGGAACATTTGACATATTTTCCATTCCGCCGGCTACTACAATATCGTTATCGCCAAGCATGATTGTTTGTGCAGCAAGCATAACTGATTTCATACCGGAAGAACACACCTTATTAATAGTGGTACATGGTGTCGTATTTGAAATTCCCGCAAAAAGAGCGGCTTGTCGTGCGGGAGCTTGTCCCAAATTTGCCGAAATTACGTTACCCATAAATACTTCATCAATACCGTCGGGACTGATTCCGGCTTTTTCCATTGCCGCTTTTATTACTGTTGAGCCGAGTTTTGTTGCCGAAACTTTCGATAATGCTCCTCCGAAACTGCCGATTGCAGTTCTTACTGCCGAAACTATATATACTTCTTTCATATTAAAATATTTTTTATAAATTTGAATTTTCACAAAGATAAAAAAAACTTCTCCTATTTATAAAAAAATCGTAAATAGTTAATAAATTTGCAAAATTATATGATGATTTACCTGTATGGCGATGTAATTTTAAAATTGCATATTAAAAATTATCATTTGAATAAAATTTTCAAGGTCTAAAAGTTTCCTTTTTGGGATAGGACTACTTTCGAGAGTGTGGTTTTTGTTTGTAATTCTCAGTTAAGAGTTTGTCAAATTAAGTAATTTAAGTTAAATAAAAATTGGATATACATATAATAATAACAGGAATTATTGTCGGTTTTGCGGTGTCTGCACCGGTAGGACCGGTTGCGGTTTTGTGTATGCAGAAAACTTTAAGTAAAGGTTTTTTTGCCGGAATCGCCGCAGGAATCGGAGCGGCAACAGCTGATATGTTTTATGCAGTAATTGCCGGTTTCAGCTTAACTTTTATTTCAGATTTTCTTATTGGTAATCAATTCTATATAAGAATAATAGGAGGTATTATACTTATCGGACTCGGTGCTAAAATCGTTTTCACGGATACAATAAAGCAAATGCGAAGACAAAAAAAAGAAGGCAACCGCTTTTTTACCGATTTTATTTCGAGTTTTGCCGTTACAATTTCCAATCCGATAACTATACTGGCTTTTATTGCCATTTTTTCGGGAATTGATATTATTGGGACTAATTCGTCTAATTTTCATATAAGTTTACTTATATCTTCCGTTTTTATCGGAGCATTGTCGTGGTGGGTATTTCTGGTCGGCAGTATATTTTTATTTAAGAAAAAGGTCAAACTCAGACATTTATGGTGGATAAACAAAATAACCGGTATTCTTATTATTTTATTCGCAATTTTTGTAATTCTGAGTGTTTTTATATTTGATACTGATATTACTACGATAATTAACAATTAACAAATAATAAATATTGGTTCATTGTCAAATTTTGCTATCCTGAAAATGTTAATTGTACATTGTACATTGTTATTTGTTATTTGTTAATGGGTAACTTTGGTATAAACTAAGTACACTTTTGATGAAAAATATTTAT
>JAOZMN010000439.1 GCA_029934265.1 Bacteroidales bacterium | reverse complement strand
CCTAATTTTTAAATAGGTAGAAGACTTTAATTTTTAAAAATACTTAAAAAGTCATCATCAATTTTCGTATCGACAATTCCTTGTTTTGTAAGAATATCAAAATAGTTTTTAACTTTTTTGATAAGTTTATCTCCGGCTACATAATTAAAATTAACCCTGTCCAAGAAAAGTTCAATTTTATCAACCGATTGTCTCATAATGTCATACGATAAATTTGCAGTTTCCTTGCGATGTTTATTTACCATATTAATAGATATTTCTAATTCTTCAAGCAACGTTTTTATAAGTTCGGGGTGTTTTCTTGCAAATTCGCCTTTAATTACAATGCCTGCATTGGGGAAACTTCCAAAACCGGGATTAATTTCATTCCAAATTTTATTATACGAAATTACGGATATTTTTTGATTGCGGTCTTGCATGGTTTTTATTGCATAGCTTGCTTCCGGCTCTCGTAAAATCACCGTATCGGCAATGCCTGTAACGAAATCGGTATATATTTTTTCCGGTCTGCCAAATGGAGTTCCGTAAACGAAATTAAAATCATCAGCATTTAAACCGTTTGCTTCTATAAGATATTTTGTTATTTTTGCCGGAGGTGCTTCTTCAAAAAGAGGTGTGTGAATTTGTTTTCCTTTCAAGTCTGCAAGTTCATTTGCTTCGTATCTTGTCAGTATCACAAAATTATCCCAAACAAAAAGTGCCGGAATTATAACATCTGTGGCTCTTAATTTGACGGAAGTGATTAAGGCAGAGAAACTTATATCAGCTTTCCCGTTTACAATCCAGCCAAGATGTTTTTCTGTTTCTTCCCAAACTTTCAGTTCGGTAATATTTAAGGATTTTCGGATTTTTTCGGATTGTAGCAATCTCATTATTACAGGATAAGCAACCGGTGTTGCGGATTGAATAACTACATCAACTTTTTTTGAATTATCTGAAGTTTCAATTTTTTTAGTTTTTATTTTTTTATGAAAATATACTCGAATTTCAGTTGCTGATTTTTCTTCAGTAATACTTTCAAATCCCATTTCTGAAAGCATATTAATAATAGGTGTCGGTTTAAATTTTTGAACAAGAACAAAACCGGAACCTTCTTGTATTTCACGAGTTTTTTTTATTATTACATCGAAAGGGTCTGTGTTTAAGTTGCGTAGGTCGAGAGTTTCAAATTCATTTTTTCGTTTTTCCCAACTTACATTTTCCGCCGGTTGCTTGGGATTAAAAATAGAAACCCGGTATTCTTTGTGTTTTTCGATATTGAATTTAAAATTTAATCCGTGTGCAAGCTTTATTATTTCATCGGGATTTTGGATTGAAATTATTACGATATTTTCTTGAGCTTTGAGTTTTGAAATTTTTTCAATTAACTCATTCATCGTATCATAGTTGTAAATATATCTTTCAGGATTTTCGTTCCAATCAATATTGATACCGGTAATTTCTTTTTCATTTTTTGAGATATAGATGCACTCCGGCATACTTTTAAGTAATTTATCTTCGATACCGAGAAATTTATTCATTGTATGAAGTAACTCGCAGACAGAAACTCCGGTAATTTTTGCAGCATCTTTGAAAGTTGCAAATCGCGCCAAAGTATTGTACATCACCGGATTTTGCATTTTTTTAAATTTGGGCGACAAGTTTATTAAAACCGGTTTCAATTCAGGGTATTTATCTAACACTTCTTTTATATTAGATTTTGAAAGTATAGGTTCTTCTCCGGATAAATTATTTTCAATAATAGAAATTGCATTTACGGGACAAATTTCTAATGCTTCATTGCACATTTCTTTTTCATTGGGATTTTCCGGTTGTTTTTTGAGGTATGCAATATTTGAATCGTTTATTTCAAAATTCGCTTCCGCCACTTCCACACATGCTCTACAAGCGATACACTCTTCGGATACGATATATTTTTTATTTGACATTTATGTATTTTTAATTATAAAATTATAAGATTACCGGCTAAAATTATAAAATTTTACTGATTTTTATATTATTAAATATTTTTTTTAATAAATTTATAATCCTTTCCATGCAGACGCTTCGAGTTCGAGGAATTTTTGCTTTTCTGCTTCGGTCATTATAACTATTTTAGAATCAAAATTATAACCAAGATTTTTTACGGGATTACCGATTGAATTAATAAGTTGGTCGCCAATAGGAATATCCGGAAACGGGAATGCAAATATAACCGTAACTTTATTTTCTTCGATTTTTACTTCTTTTACTATTCCGAGTTCTTGCAACGATAAATCTATTGCAGGGTGTTTAATTACAGAAATTGTATCTGTAAGTTGTTCATTTTTAAAAGTTTCCATATGTATGTTTTTATAATTGTTAATATAATTTTTCTGAAAAATAGTTGTGTTTCAATATAGCCGGAGATTTACTTAAAGTAAATCTCCGGCTAATTTTACTTGGAGAATCAGGCTTTATATAAGTAGCCTTATAATAAAACAGAATTATTATAATAATCTTACTATTAGATTATTATTTGTTTAATAATCTCTGTTTAGTCCCCAAGCTCGTCCTCTGCCTCGTCCTTGTCTGCGTCCTTGTCCGAAGCCTTGTCCGGTTGTACCGAAAAGTCTTTTAAGTAAAGTTCTCATTTCGGATTCATTCATGTTGTCGAGACTTTTTGATTCAGTACTGCATTTTCCTAAACCTAAGCCTGTTCTTGAACCTTTCCCTTCTGGTCCTGTTCCGTCTTGATATGGCATAATGT
>JAOZMN010000438.1 GCA_029934265.1 Bacteroidales bacterium | reverse complement strand
TGAAGAATAGAAAAATATAAAAAACTTTGCGGAAAAGATATAGAAGTTCAAAAATTTCTTGAAGAAAAAGGTGAAGTCGATAAGTTTCTAAATTCATGTTTTGAAATTATGACAATGACAATAGATAAATATATAAAACGTTCTTTTAAAAATTTATCCGTAAATTTTGGTTGTACCGGAGGACAACATCGTTCTGTATATTGTGCCGAAAAAACATCTGAATTTTTAATGAAAAAATTTGATATAAACGTAAAATTAACTCACAAAGAAGGGTTTTAAGAAGTATTCGATATGTTTTATGGAGGAAGGTGCAATGTTTTTGAGTGTGTAACATACACAAGGGAATATCGTTTTATACTTTTATATATATGAGTTCGGTATAAAAAGTATATTTTTTCATAATCAGACCCTTCGTATTTTAATTAAAAGACTGCAAATCATACATTTAAATTTTATTAAATCAAACCATAAGGGGCTAATTATAAATAAAAATGATTGAGGTATAACTTCCCCCGATTTGTTACACTCTCCAATGTTTTTAAGTTAAAAAGAGGTTAAAAACTTTGACAAAGTTTAGAACTTTGTCAAAGTTAAAGTTAAAATATCGAAATCGCTTATTTCATATAGCTGTATTTATAATCGGTCGGCGGTACGAGTGTTTCTTTTATGGTGCGAGGACTTACCCAGCGAATTAAATTAAATTCTCCTCCGGCTTTGTCGTTTGTTCCTGATGCTCTTGAACCTCCGAAAGGTTGCATTCCCACTACTGCTCCGGACGGTTTGTCGTTTATGTAGAAATTACCGGCAGTGTATTGAAGTCTGCTTTTTAGTTTTGCAAGTTCTACTCTGTCTCTTCCGAAAATAGAGCCTGTAAGCCCGTATGGAGAAGTGTTGTCGAGCAAATCAAGAGCTTCTTCCACTTTATCGTCTTCATATACAAATACGGTAAGAACAGGACCGAAAATTTCTTCTTCCATAAGTTTGGAGTGCGGATTTGTTGTTTCGATAATAGTCGGTTGTACGAAATATCCTACGGAGTCATCGTATTCGCCTCCTGTGATTATTGTTTCTTGGTCGGAAGATTTGGCAAAATCAATATAACTTGCTATAAAATCGAAAGAAGTTTTGTCGATAACTGCATTTATATAGTTGTCATAATCACGAACATCACCCATTTTAAGCTTTTCGGTAAGTGATACCATTTGTTCTTTAATATCTTTCCAAAGCGATTTGGGCACATACATTCTCGATGCTGCGGAACATTTTTGTCCTTGATATTCAAAAGCCCCTTTTACGGAATTTACAGCTACTTCTTCGACATCGGCAGAAGGGTGAACGAAAATATAATCTTTTCCGCCTGTTTCGCCGATAAGACGAGGATAAGATTTGTAAGTACTCAAATTTTGTCCGACACCTTTCCAAAGTTGATTGAAAGTAGCGTTTGAACCTGTAAAATGTATTCCTGCCAAGTCTTTTGATGCCAATACATTACGTCCTATCAAAGAGCCTTTGCCGGGAACATAATTTATTACTCCTTCGGGAACACCGGCTTCTTTGAAAACTTGCATTAAATAATAATTCGATAATAATGAAGTAGTTGCGGGCTTCCAAACTGTTGTATTTCCCATCATAATCGGTGCCATATTAAGATTTGAAGCTATTGCAGTAAAGTTAAACGGACTGACAGCAAAAACAAATCCTTCCAAAGCTCTGTATTCCAAACAATTAATTTGATTTTTGGCAGAACGAGGCTGCATTTGATATATTTTGTTCGCATAAGTTACGTTGAAACGCAAAAAATCTATTGCTTCGCAAATTGCATCAATTTCAGCTTGGAAAATATTTTTACTTTGTCCGAGCATTGTGGACGCACTCATCATTGCACCATATTTGTGTGCTATAAGTTCGGCTGCTTTCATCATAATGGAGGCACGCACGTTCCAGTTCAAATGCGACCATTCTTTGTGTGCTTCTACGGCTGCTTTTATTGCCATTTGCACTTCCTTGTCGCCGGCTTTGTGATAAGTTGCCAATACGTGCGAGTGGTCGTGCGGCATTACTACTTTACCGGTATCACCTGTTCGTATTTCTTTACCGCCTATAATAAGAGGAATTTCAACTTCGAGGGAACTTTGTCTTTTTATTTCTTTGTCCAAGTCGATTCGTTCTTTACTGCCCTCTTTGTATCCGAGTATCGGTTCGTTTTGAGGTGTTTCAAAATTGATGATTGAATTATTCATACTTGTTTATTTATTAAATTAATTAATAGTTATGTGTTATTTTTATTTATACATAAATAAGGTCTATTACATTATTTGTGAAATAAATACTTTCATATAGACATTTATTCAAGATAACTTTCTAATTAAAAGAATTTTACACGAGTGCGTAAGCAACATTAAAAAGAGGTCAACAGACCTTAAAATAATGCTACACAACAAAGGTATAAAGAAATTATTAGAATTTGAAAAAACTTTTGCAAGTAGTAACAAAAGGTAAAGTTTTTTTTTTGAGTTTAAAAAATTTGTATCAAAAATAAATATTTTTTGCATATATTTGTGAAATATTAATAAGCTTGGTGTAAAAAGCCCCTTAGACTTTGATTTAACGTAATTTAACATATTAAAATATCTAAATTACAGTCTTTTACTTAAAAACCCTAAGGGTCTGATTACGAAAAAATATACTTTTTAGACTGAACTCATTAATAAATACACATACTTAAATT
>JAOZMN010000437.1 GCA_029934265.1 Bacteroidales bacterium | reverse complement strand
GAATTGTACAACACATGCCCGAAAAATTCACATATTCTTTTGCTGAACGTCTCAATCAGATATGTAAAATAAAAGTAAAAGAAGCTGAAAACGGTGATAAAGTGGAACAAGGAAAGGCTATTATTGCACAAGGAAATAAACACACCTTAGTAAAAAGAAGCGGTACCGGATATTACGTAGAAATACGAAACGGACAACTTGTAAACCGACATCGTCCGTCGGTAGATGTACTGTTTCGCTCTACGGCAACAGCCGCCGGCAAAAATGCAATCGGAATAATTATGACCGGAATGGGCGACGACGGAGCAAGAGGACTCGGAGAAATGAAAGAAGCCGGAGCATACACAATAGCACAAGACGAAAAAAGTTCAGTAGTTTACGGAATGCCAAAAGAAGCATTAAAATACGATACCGGTGCGAAAGTATTACCTTTAACAAGTATTGCAAATCACCTTTTAAATTATTTACATATATAGTTCAGACTTCGATACACTAAATAAATGATTATTAAAACATTAACGATAAATTAAGCAAAAAATAAAAAAATGACAAATTTAGTTAAAATTCTCGTTGTAGATGACATATTTTCAAACCAACTTTTAATAAATTCCATATTAGAAACAATGGGTTATGAATCAAAAACCGTTTCAAACGGGAAAATGGCACTCGAAGAATTAGAAATACAAGATTACGACATAATATTTATGGACATTGAAATGCCGGTAATGAACGGAATAGAAACAACCAAACACATAAGAGAAAAATTTCCGTTCCCGAAAAATAATACACCGATAGTTGCACTTACAGCCCATAATATGTCGGAATTTTCAAAAAAAACTACTGAAATAGGTTTCAACGAAATTGTTTCAAAACCATATTCCGTAGATAAATTTACAACCGTACTTAAAACATATTTAAACAATTAACAAATAACAATGAACCGGAATAAATCTTATATTCAGTCAGTTGCATTAAATTTTATAAAATACAAATACTGAAAATTATTATTTTTATATCGAACTCATTAATTGTAAATTGTTCATTGTAATTTGTAAATTATTCATTGATTTGCATTTTTTTCATAAAAATTGTAAAAAATACAGGATTTTTTCTATTTTTGCTAACATCTTTTTAATTAGTGTCCGTTTTTTAATTTGACACTCACAAAAATAAATAAAACTCAAAATTTCACAAATTAAAATTGTGCAAGAAAAAACAAAAAACATAACATCTATCGGGATACTTATAGGAGCTTTAGCCGGAGCATTTGTAAGAGTTATATCTGTTATGGTAAATATGGTATTGGCAGGAAAAACTATCGCAGATATAATCCATGAACAAGCACAATTAAATCAATTATTTATAAGTATCGGTCTTATTTTGATATTTGCATTTAGCGGTTATATCTCTGCATTTTTTGTGAAGAGAAATTTAGGAAGTTACGAAAAAGCTCTTGTTTCAGAACAAGAAAGAACCATAAAAGTTTCCGAATTTGTAGAAAAACTTCGTAAAGGAGATACAGAAGCAGATTATGAACTTTCAGGAAAAGAAGACAGCTTAGGACAGGCATTAATAAATCTTAGAGACGAACTTAAAAGAAGTGCCTTAGAAGAAGCTGAAAGAAAAAAAGAAGACGACCAAAGACGTTGGTCGGCAGTTGGTCTGGCTGAATTTGGAGCAATACTGCAAGATACAAGTGATGATATTACAGGACTTGCAAACAGAGTTATAAGTAAATTAGTAAGATACATCGACGCTAAACAAGCCGGTTTCTTCATAATTCAAGAAGAACCGGAATATAAATATATAGAACAAATAGCAAGTTTTGCTTACGGAAGAAAGAAATTTACAAATAAAGAAATAAAATGGGGAGAAGGACTTGTTGGTGCTTGTATCCAAGAAAAACAAACAATTTTCTTAGATAAAGTTACCGAACAATACGTCGAAATAACTTCCGGACTCGGCAAAGCCAATCCGAGAAGTATTCTGATTGTCCCGCTTAAAACCGATGAAGACGAAATACACGGAGCAATAGAACTTGCTTCATTTAAAATATATCAAAAACATGAAATAGCTTTTATTGAAAGCATTGCCGAAAGTATAGCAATTACGATAACAAACCTGAAAATAAATATGCGGACGGCTCAGCTGCTTAAAGAATCGAGAGCACAAGAGAAAAATCTGAAAGAACAAGAACAAAAAATGCTCCGAAACGTTGCCGACATGAAAAGATTTCAAGCGGAAGCGGCAAAACAAAGCGAGCAATTTATCAGTTTTACAAACTCCGTAAATCACACCCTTATCCGTGCCGAATATGATATTGACGGTACATTAATATATGCAAATACAAAATTCCTGAATATACTGAATTACGATTCAAACTCGGAAGTCGAAGGTAAAAAAATATATTCTTTCATTAACGTAAAGGACAGAACTTGGTTCAAAGAACTATGGGAACGACTTGCAAAAGGAGGCAAGCATTTTGAGGGCGACATGAAACACGTTACAAAAGACGCAAGAGATGTTTGGACTATCGCAACCTATGTAAGTGTAAGGGACAACGAAGGAAGACCCGAAAAAATATTATTTCTCGGTATTGATACAACCGATGCCAAAAAGCAAAGTTTGGATTTCGAAGGTCGAATTAATGCACTTAATCACTCTTCGCTTACTGCGGAATATTTACCGTCCGGAGAAATTATAAATTTCAACATTCGTTTGCTCGAAAA
>JAOZMN010000436.1 GCA_029934265.1 Bacteroidales bacterium | reverse complement strand
ATTATTTTTTAATGGTAAACTGGACCTGTATTCACACAAATTCCAGTAGAACCAATAAAACTTCCAAAAAAACTTATCTTTTACTTGAAAATTTACTCGACTGGTCTCGCTCCGAAACAGGAGCAATGAAATACTCGCCCGTAAAAACCAATCTAAAAGCTCTTGCTGAAGAAAGTTATAGCATTACAGGAAGTATGGCAACTCAAAAAGGAATAAAATTAATACTCGATATTGATGAAAATATAGAAATATATGCTGATGAAAATATGGTTAATACCGTGATTCGTAATTTAGTATCAAATGCAATAAAATATACTTCCAAAGACGGAACCGTAAAAATAACCGGTTCTATTAAAAATGAATTTGCAAAAATAGATATAATTGACAACGGAATAGGAATTTCACAAGAAAACATTCTTAAATTGTTTAATTTTAATAAAGATTATTCTACAGAGGGAACGGAACAGGAAAAAGGTACAGGACTGGGATTAAGCCTTTGTAAAGAATTAGTAGAAAAAAATAAAGGAGAAATATTTGTTGAAAGTCAAGTAGGAGAGGGGAGTACATTCTCTTTTACAATACCACTTTATAAGAAAAAAGATAAAAGTTAAGCAAACATTTTAACTTTTATCTTTTAATTTACCCGGTTATTCAGGCTAAAAAATTTGAAGACCTTAAAATCTTTCTTTTTCGGAAAAGAAGAAATTACTTTCGATAATTGCATTTTCGTCGCTGTCCGAGCCGTGAACTGCATTTGCTTGAATATCGGTTGCAAATAAATTTCGGATAGTACCTTTTTCTGCGTCAGCCGGATTGGTCGCTCCGATTAATTTTCTGTAATCCGAAACAGCATTGTTTCTTTCCAAGACTGCGGCAATTATTGCTCCGGAACTCATAAAATCGGTAAGTTCGCCGTAAAAAGGACGCTCTTTATGAACAGCATAGAAAGTTTCGGCTTCTTGTTTGCTCAAACGCAATTTTTTTAAAGCAACAATTCGGAAACCGCCCTCGTTAATTTTTTGAAGTATAGCACCTGTATGTCCGTTTGCAACGGCAGTAGGCTTAATCATTGTAAATGTTATATTGCTCATATTATTAAATTTAGTAAATATCTTTTGCGAAATTATAAAATAATATACAAAATTAAAAATTACCGAAAGTATTTATTGATAACTTGTCGTAATTTCAGGGTGAATAAAGTGTCGGTCTTTTAAATTGTTATTTTTACGAATAAAACCTTAAATGCTTTACCGACTGTCCTTTATTTTTAATTTCACGAATGGAATCTATACCTATTTTAAGATGTTCTTCAACATAATTATTTGTGATAAGAGTATCGCTTCCTGCAGTTTTAACTCCGGAATGAATCATCGGTAAATCAGAAACCAAAAGTAAAGCTCCGGCGGGAATTTCATTCGCAAAACCAACTGTAAAAATAGTTGCAGTTTCCATGTCGATAGCCATTGCCCGAGTTTTATGCAAATATCTTTTAAAACGCTTATCGTATTCCCAAACACGTTTATTTGTAGTGAATACCGTACCTGTCCAATATTCTCTGCCGTAATTTATAATACTCGAAGAAACAGCTCTTTGCAAAGTAAAAGCCGGCAGTGCGGGAACTTCCGGCGGCAAATAATCATTAGAAGTTCCTTCGCTTCGAATTGCCGCTATCGGCAAAATTAAATCTCCCGGATTATTTTTCTTTTTTAAACCTCCGCATTTCCCTAAAAAAAGTACGGCTTTTGGAGAAATTGCACTTAATAAATCCATTATCGTAGCGGCATTCGGACTTCCTATTCCGAAATTAATAAGTGTAACACCCTTTGCTGAAACGTTTGGCATCGGTTTGTGCTTGCCAATAATAGGAACATTATACCACGAAGAAAAAAGTTCGAGGTAATGAGAAAAATTTGTCAATAAAATGTATTTTGAAAAATTATTTAACTTACGACCGGTATAGCGAGGCAACCAATTATTAACAATTTCTTTTTTTGTTTTCATAATAATTATACTTTTGTGAATATGGCTAATAATCAATTATCGGATAAAAATGATTTCAAAATTAAATCTGCCCGAATATAAATTTAAGTTTAAAAAGATTAACGACAAAGTTAATATTTTTGATGTGTTTCGGAAAAAATATGTAATTTTAACGCCTGAAGAATGGGTACGTCAAAATTTTTTGCGATATATTACCGAAGAAAAAAAATATCCGCAAAGTTTGACAGGTGTAGAAATATCATTAAAAGTCGGAAGACTTCAAAAACGTGCGGATATTGTAATATACGACAAAAATGCAAAACCTTACATTGTAGTCGAATGCAAAGCTCCAAGTGTGAAAATTACCGAAGAAACTTGCCGACAGGCACTTATATACAACACAACTTTTGATGCAAAATATATCATACTCACAAACGGATTGACACATTTTTGTATGATGAAAAACCAACAAGATAAATCATATAAATTTATTGAAGGAATACCGGAATGTTAACCTGCATAATTCATTTTTTAAATGCCGTCCTGTTGATTTAACAAAATTTAAGAAATTTAAATATTTGATTTACAGTCTTTACAGGATAGTGTCGAGAAAATATACTTTTTAGACTGAAATCATTATTCTTTTTCTAAAAATTTTCGTGCTTTATAAAAATTTTCGTGAGACATATCGTTTTCGGTAAGATAATTGGTTCTACTGGAATTTGTGTGAATACAGGTCCAGTTTACCATTAAAAAATAA
>JAOZMN010000435.1:2059-2747 GCA_029934265.1 Bacteroidales bacterium | reverse complement strand
CTTTGCCAAAATACTTGCAAGCTGAATTTAAAATACGCCCCCCTCCACAGCCTATTTCTAAGGCTGTCATTTGTTTGGAATTATTTTTTGTTCTATCATATATTAATGGTTTTAAGATGCTTGTATGAAAATCATAATTTCCTGAATTGATTATTGAAGTTAAATTTTCCCCTCCGTTAAACCACTTCAAAAAATCTATAAAATCCTCTTTTTCTGATGATTTTATAGCATTAGAATAATATTCAATATTTTTTATTTCAGTATCGACTATTTTACTCATAATAAATTTTTATAAATTTTTTCATATAACATTTTAGTCGTTATCGCCCATGTATAATGCCGTACATCAAGTAAACCTTGGTTTATTATTCTTTCTTTAAGTTTGTTATTTTCTATTAATTCAGTTGCTCGTTCTACTATTGTTTCAATATCGTTAATCTCGCAAATAAAACCATTATTTCCATTTTTAATTATTTCGGGTGCCATCCCTACTTTTGTCGAAATTACAGGAACTCCACAGGCCATGCTTTCTGTTATTGCTTTTGGTCCTCCCTCTGCTCTCGAGCTAACAATATATAAATCCAATACATTATAATAATTTACTATTTCAAAATAATTTTCTAAAAAATGATGAGTAAAAGTAATTCCGGCTTTTTGAAGTCGTTTTTTTACATATCCTCTTGCAGGA
>JAOZMN010000435.1:0-2049 GCA_029934265.1 Bacteroidales bacterium | reverse complement strand
CGGTAAGTAAAATATGAATATTATTTTTTTGAGCAATTTTTTCAACTGCGTCACAAAAAATATCCGGTCCTTTTATTAACTTTGGTTCGTCCCCCTCTTGCCACCCCGCACCGTCCTTTTGAAACGAACCAATTATTATTTTATTTACAGGTAAATTTAATTTTTCTTTTAACAACTTTCTTTTATTTTCAGAGAGCTTTGTAAATAAAGTTAAATCTATGCCTATAGGAGCAATTTTTATTTTTTTTTCATTTAAACCATTGTTTATCAGTATTTTTTTCGTCATTTCACAAGAAGTATGAACAAAATTTGTTTTTGTGTTTAATTCAGGAATAAATTTTATGCGAGAATCGTTGTCCGGAACATGAAACCAAGTAAAAATAATTTTATTTGAACGGTGAACAGGAACGATTCCTGTATATTTAATAAATGTGCCGAGAGAACCAAAATGCAATATTTTATTTCGTAGTATAAACCGACTTGTTGTAATATTTGATTTTAGGTTAAATGATTTGTTAAGTTCTTTTATAATATATGTCCCGTCCCACTTAATTGACCAGTTTGAAGGTTCTATAATATAAAGAAGTTTTGCTTTGCCTGAAATGGCATTCTTCACAGTATCTGTTAATTGTTGCTTGATAAACATAATTTTACAATTTTTCTGCTATTACATAAGCTCTTGCTTCATTTTATTGTTATTATTTCTTTTGAATTTGTTCTATAAAGAATTTAGGCTCAATTACATTAAGTTCCGAGTTTTTAAAATCTTTTACATTCCGTGTAATTATATATTCTATACTGTTGTTGCTTGCAGAGAAATTTTGTACAACATCTTCAAAGTCAGCAAAATTGCTATTTATTGCATTCTCAATTACAATCTTATCAACTCCTGCTATACCAATAAATAATATGAGTTTTTTGATAAACTCTAATGCTTTTTCTTTTGTTTTATATTTTTGTACTATATAATAAATATCCGTAACAGAACTTGCAGATATAAATGCTGTGATTTTTCCCTCGAAAGCCATTTTCATTAATTCACCGGCATCTTCAATAAATTTATTCCGTTCAAAAGCATAATCTAAAACAATATTTGTATCCAATAATACTTTCATTGATGTTTTTTTTTTTTGTCGTTAGTGTAATCTTCTCGCCAATTTTCCGGTAATTTAACATCTTTAATAAATCCTTTCCACTTTTTATCAAACTCTTCAAAAGAAATTTTATTTTCTGTATTTTTTTTATTTAATTTTATTTTACTAATATCATCTAATAATAAAGGTGTTAATAGTAATACTTGATTATTTTTATTCTTAATTATAAATTTCTCCTTCCCATAATTTAAAAATAATAAATCGGCATTCTGTTTGATTTGATTTAATGTTAATGTATTCATATTATTACAATTTTTTAGCAATTACATAAGCTCTTTGTTCGCTTATTGTTATTATTTCTTTTGAATAATTATATTTTTCACAAATATTATCAATCGCTTTTACTACACCGGGAAACATTTTCGGAGTATAATCATCGAAAAAAACAATATCTCCTTTTTGTTGTTTATCGTAAACATTTTTAAATTCCGACATTAAATAATAATATTCATGTGCACTGTCCAAAAATGCAAAATGTATTCTCGGAATTTGAACTTTCGGTAATTCTATTTTTGTATTTCCTTGATGAAAAATTAAATACTTTTCGAGTAAATTATCGTATTTTTCCAAAAGTTCTAATCTTGTTTTTTTTCCTTGATTATCGTCTATACAGTTCCAATACATTTTTACATTATGCGGAAGAACATCGAAAGTTATTATTTTACCCGAAATATTATTATCTTCCATTGCTTTTGCCATACAAAGTCCGGAAAATCCCCTTGCCGTTCCCGTTTCCAAAATATTAATATTTTCAATATTATTCTTATTAATATACGCTGATAAAGAAGTATATAACAATCTTCCGTGTACATAAAAAATATCTGATTTTTTCACAACAACATGCGTATGCAAAGCAAGTTCGTGATACCAATCATTATCAATTTTCAAATTCTGT
>JAOZMN010000434.1 GCA_029934265.1 Bacteroidales bacterium | reverse complement strand
AAACCCTAAGGGTCTGATTGCGAAGAAATATACTTTTTAGACTAAACTCAATATTGATATTCACTAATTTTTTTTTAATGATTAAAGCTGCAAATATAAAAAAATCTTTCGGAGAACTTGAAGTTCTGAAAGGAATAAATTTAACTATAAATAAAGGTGAAATTGTATCTGTTGTCGGTTCGAGTGGGGCAGGGAAAACTACACTTTTGCAAATACTCGGAACTCTGAGCAAGCAGGATTCGGGAACAGTCAGTATTAACGGTGTACAAATAGATACTCTCCGAGAAAAACAAAAATCCGTTTTCAGAAATAAAAATATTGGTTTTGTTTTTCAATTTCATCATTTATTACCGGAATTTAATGCAATCGAAAATGTTTGTCTGCCGGCTTATATTGCCCGAAAAAATAAAAAAGAAACTATCGAAAAAGCGAAAGAATTATTGGATTTTCTGAATTTATCGCATCGTTTGACACATAAACCAAACGAGCTTTCAGGTGGCGAACAACAAAGAGTGGCGGTAGCAAGGGCTTTGATAAATAATCCGGCAGTGGTTTTTGCAGATGAGCCTTCCGGAAATCTCGATTCTAAAACTAAAGAAGATTTGCACAAACTTTTTTTTCGACTAAGAGAAAAATTTGAAAAAACATTTGTAATTGTTACTCATAATAAAGAGCTTGCAAATATGTCGGACAGAACTATTGTTATGAAAGACGGATTAATAATGAACAAATTACAATGAGCAGTGAACAATTTTGAAAAAACTTCAAAAAGCGTGGATATTAAAGAATTTCTTGAGCAAAAATACGAGCAATATAATCGACCGGAATTTATAGAAACCGACCCGATACAAATTTCTCATCGTTTTACGAAAAAAGAAGATATTGAAATTGCAGCTTTTTTATCGTCGGAAATTGCTTGGGGAAAGCGAAGTATGATTATTCGAAATGCAAATAACATACTTAATTCCATGCAAAATAATCCGCATGAATTTTTACTCGACTCTTCAAATAAAGATTTTGAAAAAATCTTAAACACAGGACATCGTACTTTCAAAACGGAAGATTTTATTTATTTTCTTAAAGCTTTGAAAAATATTTATGAAAACCATAATGGACTTGAAGCGGTTTTTACAAAAGGATACCGGAAAGAAGAAACAATTTTTTCGGCAATCGAATATTTCAGAACTGTTTTTTTTGAACTCCCCCACCCTACCCGCACAGAAAAACATATTGCAAATGTTCTGAAAAAATCGGCGGCAAAAAGAATAAATATGTTCCTGATGTGGCTTGTGCGAAACGATAACAGAGGCGTACATTTCGGTCTGTGGAACAAAATTCCGACAAGCAAATTACTGATTCCGCTTGATGTTCATTCCGGAAATACTGCTCGCTCGCTCGGTCTGCTGACAAGAAAACAAAACGACCTGAAAGCCGTTTACGAACTGACAAATAATCTTAAAAAATATGACTCCAAAGACCCTGTAAAATATGATTTTGCATTATTCGGACTTGGTGTTTTTGAAAATTTCTCAAAAATAAATTGAGGTCTCTGACTTTTTAATATTGCTTACAAACTTATGAAATATTTTTACACATATATATTTATAATATTTTCCGTATTATCAGTTTCCGGTCAAGAATTATTATCATTAGAAAAACTTGAACAAAAAAAAATCTACTATGAAATAAATGATTCAATAATCAACAGAGAAAGTATTTTCAGATTACATATTCATTCTGCAGACAACAAAATTGAAGAACTAAAAAAACTTGTAAATTTAAAAAACCTGCAAGAACTGAAAATTTCGACAAGTGCCGATAAGAGTAAAGAAATATTTCCGATATTGCAAAATTTATCAAACCTACAAGTGTTGGAACTACCATACAACAGCATGATAGTATTCCCAAAAGAAATATTATCACTAAAACATCTGAAAAAACTTGATTTAAGAGGCAATGTATTTGAAAACATACCCGAAGAAATATCAAAACTAACTGAATTAAAGGAGCTTGACTTGTCAAATACCCATATATCTAAATTTCCGATTGAAATATTAAAATTGGCGAAATTAGAAATTCTTTACCTGTCAAATAATGAAATATCCGAAATTCCACCGGAAATTTGTAAAATAAAACAACTCAAAAAGTTAAATTTATCTTACAACGAAATTACGGAAATTCCGCCCGGCTTATTTACAGAGACATTAGAAGACATCAATTTATCTTGTAACCGAATAAACACTATTCCAAAAGAAATAGGCAATGCTAAAAAACTAAAAAGATTAGATGTTTATAACAATAATTTAAACAAAATTCCGACGGAAATCTCACAACTGCAAGCACTTGAATACCTTAATATATCTTTCAATAAAATAAACAAAATTCCGGAAGAAATAAGCAATTTAGCTAATATTAAAAACATTAATTGTACAGGTAATAACAGAATAAAAATCCCAAAAAAGATAAAAAAAACTCCAAGTTTGGAATTTCTTACAAGAGATTATAGATTTCCAAGAAATAAATATGAGGAATACGACCGAATTGCACTTAAATTCGGATATAATTATTTCAACAATCACGGTGCGGAAATCGGGCTGATGCTCGACAAAACATACCCGATAGATATTGGCATTTACGGTCCTTCAATCGGAACAGAAATATATCCCTTCGCAGAAAAACCGATATTCGGTCCGAAAATTTCAACAGAATTGACATTTTTTCTTATCGGTGCAGATATCGACTTAATAGAATATA
>JAOZMN010000433.1:1656-2755 GCA_029934265.1 Bacteroidales bacterium | reverse complement strand
GAAATTTTGAGCTATTTTACTAAAAGTCACCACTTTTATACGTCATCAAAAATTTAGAGAAATTTAATAAAAATTGACTACAGATAAAATAAATTAGAAATAATACTATCCGAAATAAAAATTCCTTTTTCGGTGAGAAATACTTTTTTTTCAACTTTTTTTAAATCTCCTGAGCTTAAAAATTTTAATGAATTTAACAAAAAATATTCTTCATATTTTTCACCAAAGTTATTAACAATGTAATTTAAGGATACTCCCCACATAGTTCTTAATGAGGTCATTATGTATTCATTATATTTATTGACTTTTGTTAATAACTCTGTTTCAAAAAAAGGTAAGCCCTCCCCTACTCTATTCATATATTTTTGTAAATTGCTTATATTAAACGTCCGACTTTCACCGGAAAAAGAATGTGCTGACGGACCAAGACCAAGATATGTTTTTTGCTTCCAATAAGATGAATTATGCTGTGAAAAATATCCTTTTTTGGCAAAACTCGATATTTCGTAATGGATAAAATTTTCTTTTTGAGTAATTTCTATTAACTGTCTAAAAAACAACTCACTACTACCCTCACCTACCTGCTTTATTTTTCCTTTTTTCAGATATTTATCAAAAATAGTATCTTTCTCATAACTAAGATGATACGCTGATAAATGATGAATATTCAAATTCATAAATTTATTCAAATTATACAGCCATTTTTCACCGGTCATACCGGGTAATCCATATATCAAATCACCACTAATATTGGAATAACCAAATTTTTTTAAAATTTTAATCGAATTTTCAGCTTCTTCGGCACTATGTCGCCTGTTCATCAATTTTAAATCACTATCTATAAATGACTGTAAACCAACGCTAAAACGATTAATTTGGGTATGCTTTTTAAGGTCTGAAACATATTCTTCCGTCAAATCATCAGGATTTGCTTCAAGTGTTATTTCTGCTCCGGAAAAAATATCGAAAAATTTATTAATTTCATATAAAATTTCATTTATTTCATTAATATTCAATAGAGTAGGGGTACCTCCTCCAAATTAAACTGTATCTCTTTTTTGGGAAGAAAGGTAGTTTTTTCTTAAAACCAGTTCTTTTT
>JAOZMN010000433.1:0-1646 GCA_029934265.1 Bacteroidales bacterium | reverse complement strand
CAATGAAAATTTTTATTTTAAAATACTATAAATCTTTAATAATTACGATATTGATAACAATTCTAAGTTTATTGCCGGGTAGTGATACTCCGAAAATACATTTTATAAATATTCCTTACCTTGATAAATATATTCATTTTTTTATGTATTTTTTTCTTTCCGGAATTATAATATTTGACTCTAAGAGGGTAGGGGATAGGAACTTAAAATTTTATCTTATAATTATTACTGCAATAATAATATTCGGAATAACACTTGAGTCTATTCAAGAAAATTATATCACAGGACGTTCCGGTGAATTTTTTGATGTAATTGCAAACTCTACAGGTACAATAATCGGATTAATTATTTCATTACTTATACAAGAAAATAAAAATACATCAAAATAATTATAAAATCACTTAATTTAGTTTCAATAATAAATAAGTACCGTTATAAAAATTTTTACACATTTACCTGTTCGTAACAAGCTAATTTTATATTACTTACACGAATACGTAAGCAATATAAAATAAATAGCAAACCTTAGAATACTTTAAAATTTCATTATTTCATCAGAATTTTTTATTCCTGCAACAAAATCTTCGATAGTTTGTTCTTCAAAAGCTTTACGAAGTTTATTCCTTGCCGGATTTGATTTACTGAAAAATGGACAAACTTTCTTTTTCTCCTCATCACCTTCACAAATTTTCAGACCTATCATACATTCTTCAAAAATATCCTGTCCATCTATTAGTACTACTATATCAAATAAAGTTATATTTATCGGCTCCCTGTTTAATCCAAATCCTCCATTAGGTCCTTTTGTTGAATTAAGAAGTTTTTTCTTCACTAAATCCTGAAGTATTTTTCCCAAAAACGGTGCAGGTAAGTTCAAATCTTTTGCTATTTTTTTTATCCCTATTCTATCATTTTTTTCCTGATTTACAGCAAGATATACAACAGCTCTAATTCCGTATTTACAAGTATTCGAAAGCATTTATCTATTTTTTTTTATTCAATAATTTTATAATATTTCTTTAACTGTTCACCGGTATTTTATTTATCCTTTTCAAATGCCGTCCTCCGTCGAAAGATGTTTTCAAAAATATTTTTACTATTTCTACTGCATTTTCCGTTTTAATATAGCGTGCAGGCAACGAACAAATATTTGCATCATTATGTTTTCTCGCCATTTCGGAAATTTCCTCACACCAACACAAAGCCGCACGTATTTTTTGATGTTTATTCACCGTCATATTAATACCATTTCCGCTTCCGCACAAAGAAATTCCAAAATTACACTTTCCTGTTTCGACTGCAATTGCCAATTTATGTGCAAAGTCTGGATAATCAACACTTTCCGAACTATTCGTACCAAAATCAAGTATTTTATAATTTTCTGATTTCAAAAAATTTATAATTTCCGATTTCATTTCAAAACCGGCATGGTCACACGCTAAACCTATAGTCATAATAAAATAGTCTTCTTGTTTTATTTGCAATTAAAAATATTTGTTGCAAATTTGTATATAAAGATTAAGATATACAAAAACACTTTATATTAAAGGTTAAATTTTTCTATTTATATAAAAAAAGGACTAAACTTTTATTACAATAGTTCGTTAAATTTATAATTAAAGTGTTAAATATCAGCAAAATACATC
>JAOZMN010000432.1 GCA_029934265.1 Bacteroidales bacterium | reverse complement strand
AGAACAATAATAAGCCAATTTAATCCTTATATGATTTTGCTTTTTGGTTCTTATGGCAAGCCCAACAAGGATAGCGATATTGATATTTTGCTTGTTACAAAAGATGATTTTATACCGCAAACTTATGAAAAACACACCGAAATTTATATGCAGATAAGCAAAGCAATACGCCCTGTAAAAGAACAAATTGCAGTAGATTTAATCGTTCATACATTGCCAATGTATCAAAAATTTTTAGAATTAAACAGCTCATTTGCACGAGATCTGACAAAAAAAGGAAAAATAATATATGAAACCAATAACAAAAGAATGGCTTGAATATGCCAAAGCTGATATAAGAAGTTGTGAAAACAATAATAAACAGACCTCAAAAATATTGGCTGAAAAACTGGACGTTATTTGTTTTTTTGTAAGTATTTTATTATTAGCACTTTAGTTAATATTCATTATAAAGCATAGTTTCTTTGCGCTTGTAAATTGCTGTGAATCAAGGCTTTTTAAGTTGTGTATGTTTGTGAAGTCCAATTATTGAAAACCCGATACAAGTCGTTACCTGTCAGACACATAACAACTAAAAGTATTAAAACAGACGGAGGTCTGAATAAAAACATTTTAAAATAGATTAATATATGACTTCTATAATCACCAAAGCCCCCTTATGGTTTGTGATATTCTGCCTTACGGCGGGTTTTGCATATTCTTTTATAATGTACCGAAAGGACAAGCAATTCAGCGAAACGGCAAAATATATCATTAAAATAATGTTTTCGTTGCGTTTTTTGTCGGTAAGTATAATTTCGTTTCTTTTGCTTAGTCCGATATTCAAAACTATAAGCACAACTATCGAAAAGCCGATACTTATTTTTGCACAAGATAATTCCGAATCGGTTGCGGATAAGGATACAGCAGTTTACAAAAAAAAAATTGCCGAAATTATCGGTGAATTTGAAAAAAAATACGAAGTTAAGAAATTTACTTTCGGCGAAGAAGTACGTAACGAAAAAACTTATGATTTTACCGATAAAGAAACAGATATTTCAGAACTCATTGCGGACGCAGAAAGTAAATATTACAACAGAAATGTAGGTGCGTTGATTTTGGCAAGCGACGGTCTGTACAACAAAGGCAACAATCCGATTTATGCTTCCGAAAATATAAATTTCCCGATTTACACTATCGCACAAGGAGATACGACAGTCAAAAAAGATATAATTCTTTCGGACATTAAACACAATAAAATTGCATTTCTGAATAATAAATATCCGATTCAGGCGGTTGTTTTTTCAAATAAAATGAAAGGAAAAACAAGTAATATTACTTTGTATCTGAACAATAAAAAATTATTTACCGAAAAAATAATTATAGATAAGGATATATTCAGCAAAAAAATAGATTTTGAAATTCCGGCAAACGAAACCGGTGTGCAACAAATAAAACTCGTAATAGACAAAACGGAGGGCGAACTGACAAGCAAAAATAATTCAAAAACCGTAATCGTTGAAGTAATAGCCGGCAAACAAAAAATCCTGATACTTGCAAACGCACCGCACCCCGATATTTCGGCAATCAGACAAGCTCTGAAAACAAACCGAAATTTTGAAACGGAATTTTACACCGTTAAGAAATTCAATAAAAATATAAAAGAGTATAATCTTGTTATTTTGCATGATGTCCCTTCTCGCAGAAATTCCGCAACAAGCATACTTGCCGAGCTTATCAAATCAAATATTCCTGTTCTGCACATCATCGGAAAGCAATCCTATACAAGTAATTTCAATAAACTGAAAAGCGGTCTGAAAATAATTCACAAAAATCACGCATTCGACAATACGCAAGGTGAATTTAACAAAAACTTTTCGCTTTTTGAGTTGGATAACAATATAAAAGATTTTGTTGAACAAGCTCCTCCCTTACTCTCTCCCTTCGGCAATTACAGCGTTTCGGGAAATAACAGCATTTTATTTTACAGGCAAATTAAACGTATTTCGACAAAAAATCCGTTGTTTATGTTTCATTCCGGTATAGACGGAAAAAAAACGGCAGTAATTACCGGCGAAGGTATCTGGCGTTGGCGAATTTACGATTTCAAAGAGCATGAAAATCATTATTTGTTTAACGAATTGATAAACAAAACTATACAATATCTTACTTTACAAATAAACAAAGAACGTTTCAAAGTAAATTCAGAAAAAATTATTCCCGAAAACAGAGAAATTATATTTGATGCACAAGTTTACAACAAAAGTTACGAACTTATAAATAAAGACGATGTATCTTTGCAAATAACCGATAGTACAGGAAAAGTTTATGATTATATTTTCGATAAAATCGGAAAATCGTACTCGCTTAATGCCGGAATATTTCCGTCCGGCACTTACAAGTGGAAATCGGAAACTCTTATCGACGATAAAAAAACTTCCAAAACCGGAGAGTTTACCGTTTTGGAAATAAATATCGAACTTGCAAACACTGTCGCAAATCATAAATTATTATACCAATTATCAAGTAATTCCGGCGGAAAAATGTATTATCCAAAAGATATGAAAAATTTAATAACGGAAATTAACAATAATAAAAACGTTGTCCCTGTTTCATATTCCGAAACAAAAACGGAAAATATACTGAATATGAAAATTATTTTTTTTGTAATCCTTACTCTGCTAAGTGCCGAATGGTTTTTGAGAAAATACAACGGAGGGTATTAAGGTCTTCGACCTTTTTATGGGGCAAAGCCGTATTTATAACGTTCTTATTAT
>JAOZMN010000082.1 GCA_029934265.1 Bacteroidales bacterium | reverse complement strand
TCTTTCGCAAAAAAGACTTCTTGATTTGGAAAAAGCAGGTACGGAATCAGAAAATAAACGCTTAAACGATATTCGTAAAATAATAGATGGAGAATTTGAAATTCCGGTCGAAAATTCCGAAAAAGAATATACCGGTACAATTCCCGAAAAGATGTTTGAAAATTTCTTGCGACACCCTGCTACAAGAAAAACAGGCTCGTTTTATTCTTTGCAAAAATGGCTCTCGAATATTAAAGTTCCGGATATTTCGGTTGTAAAATCATACTCGGAAAAACTCGATGAGAAAACGCATTCAGAAATTTATAAGACTATTAAATCAATAAAAAAAGTATTTGAAATAAATAATCTTGAAACTTATATTGCAAGAGGCGATAACTCACTCAATATAATCGCTTTTGAAGCAAATCCTCCATTTCTTCTTATCGGTTATGACAGAATAAATCCGGAAAGCAAAAATTATATAAAGATGCCGGAGTTGAGATTTATAATCGGGGTAGAATTGGCACACCTTTATTATAAACACGCTCGAATAACTTCCGGTGATGTTTGGCGAGGCTCAATGGAAAAAGGTTATTTGTTTGTCGATACACTTGTAAGTATTGTTCCACTTGCCGGAATTGCAACTAAATCAATCGCCGGAATTTCACGGCTTGCGGGACTTACAAAGGTATTGAACGAAGTACATAAAGTAAAAACAGCAAAAGAAATTCTAAATTCGACAACAAAACTTATAGATTTTTACACCAAAGCAAAAAACGGAGGAAGTAAAAAAGATAAAAACAAAACTCAAACAATGCTGGCGGCTTCTCGATTGATGCAACTTTCCGCCGACCGTGCAGGATTGCTGTTTTCTGATGATTTGCAGGCATCGGTAAGAGCAATATTTTTGAATAATAAAATTTATTCTTCTCGATTAGAAGGTGTTGAAAATGAGGGACTTCTTGATTTTATTTTGGAACGAAACAACGATGGTACTTATAAACATCACGATTTGACAATACGTCTTACAAGTTTGTTTTCTTTTTATATTTCTACTGATTTTGAAGAACTTAGAAGGGTGTTGTATAAGCCGGCTTAAAATGATAAAAATTTATTAACTGTTTCTATAAATTTATCCGGCTTTTCAGAATGTAGCCAGTGTCCTGTTTCGGGGATTGCTATTATTTTGTAGTTATTGAATTTTTTGTCGATTTCCGGAATATCATCTTTAAATATATAAGGTGAAAGTTCTCCTTTTATAAAAAGAGTTTCGATATTGCTTTTTGTTGTTTGCTTGCCGACTTCCGAAAAAAGTTGCTTGAAATTTCTCAATAAAGCTGAAATATTCAAACGCCAAGAAAATTTATTGTCTTTGCTTCTTTTTACATTTTTAAGAAGTAAGTTTATTATTCGTTTGTCGGATATTGTTTTTTCTAAAATATTTTCGATTTGTTTTCTGTTTTCGATATTTTCGAAATTGATTTTGTACATACAACGCATTATTTCATAATGATTTATGTATGAAGAAAATTTTTTGTCGGAAAAAGAATATTCTTTTGGCGAAATATCTGCCACTATAAGTTTTTTAATTTTTTCCGGATAATCGAAAGCAAATTGCATTGCCGTTTTTCCTCCCATTGAATGCCCGAGAATATTTATTTCTGACAGATTATTTTCTTTTAAAAACAAAAAAATATCTTCCGACATAGCTTTATATGAATGCTTTTCGGAATGCGGCGAGTTTCCGTGATTTCTCATATCAAGCAAAAAAACTTCATGCTTTTGAGCAAGAAGTTTTGCTTGCGGAATCCAATTATCCGACATTCCGTATAATCCGTGAACAATAATAAGCGGTTCGCCGGTTCCGTATTTTCTGTAAAAAAGTTTCAATTTTTTTTACTGTTTGGAGTAAGTTAATGTACCGGTATATGTTTCTCTGTATTTGTTTTCGCCGGTTTGGTTGTTGTCGAAAGAATTATCAATTTTCATTATTATTTCGGTACGAGTTAATTTGTCGAGTACCATTATTGAGGCTTCTTGTGTGCCGGTGAATGTTTCGCTTGTTGTCTGTCCTTCGGATTCTGTTTTTGTTGTAAGTGTTTCAAAAGCAACACGTTCTTTATTTTTGTAGTCTTGTGCTTTACTGCCGGAAATAAAATACCAAACTCCTGTTGTTGTGGTTGTTATTTTTGAACTTTCGGTTTCGCCTTCGGTAATTATTTTTGTGAAAGTTCCGTCTCGTTCTATTTTCAAAATTTCCGAATATAAGGTACTTGTTGTTCCGTAAGTTGTAGTACTTCCGTCGTAAGTAATTTCAGATGATGAATATTCTGACCCGTCTATTGTTTCTAATAGAATTTGTCCGCTTGTCAGTTTCCACTCTGCTGTTACTCTTGCTTTCCTTGTTTTAAGGGAAAAACTTGGGTCGTTCTCTCCTTTCTTGCATGATGTTGTCGATAATATTATTATCGAAATAAAAATTGTTGATAAAAGTTGAAGTTTTTTCATTTTTTTTTTGAATTTAAGATTTCTATTTTCATATCCGCAACTATCGTTTCGGTTAAATAATTAGGTCGTCCTATCAGACTTTACAGACCGGTAAGTGATTGACTATTTTTGATTGTATATTTACGATTTGGCTTTCGCCTGATTAATAATGGTTTTATAAATACTGTATATACAAATAATTTTGTCATAGTACTTAATTATATTACCGGTTCAAAAATATTTTCGTCATTAATTGAAATATTAAACTGTTTTAAAATATTCAAATATTCATCATGAAAAGATTTTATATTGTGATGTTTTTGTTGATTCTGTATATAAGCAATAACATTTTGTCGGTTTGAATAGGAAACTGAAAATGAACCATAGCCTGTTTGCCATTCAAAACGGTCGGGATACCATTGTTTTTCATTAATGAATTTTGATGATAATGATTTTATTTCTTGAACAAATTTTGATACGGAATAGGTTCTGTGTATATCAGCTAACAAATGTAAATGGTCTGATACATTGTTAATTGCAATTAAATATGATTTTCTGTTTTTAATTAAACCTGTCATGTATTTTTGCAATTCATTGTTGTATTTTATGTCTAAAATTGCATTACGATATTTTACGGCAAAAATAATATGTTGATAATTTTGCGAAAATGAATGTGCCATTTGGTTTTTCTGTTTTGAAATTACACAAACTATGATTATTATCGTTTGTAAGCCTCCACGATTATCATCGTGGGTTATTAATAGCATCGTCCTATCGGACTAATTTTAAAAAGTCCGATAGGACGATGCTATTGTTAGTCCATAATGATAATTATGTTTTAATTTATGTTTTAATCATCATTAAATGTTATATTTTTCCAAGAATTTCGCCAAGTTTTGTTGAAATTATATCGTAAACAGGTTTTATTGTTTCCGGGAATTTTGTAAAAGATGCAATTTCGACTATACCGATTGCTTTTTGGTCAATTATTATCGGAAAAATAAGCATTTCGTTTGGTGAACCTTCGCCAAGTCCGGAAAGTACGGTTATATAATTTTCCGGAATGTTTTCAATATGCAACATTTCGACATTTGCGGCTACCTGACCGTTTATTCCCTCTCCTTTTTTGAAACTTCGGATTTCTTCATTTGTATATATTGCATAAGTTGATGATAATTTATATTTTCCTTCATCTGTATCTAACAGAAATACAACACCTTGTACTATTGCATATTCGTTTGCCAAATTTTTAAGCAGTCTTTTTGAAAATTCTTTATCGGTACCGACTTCGTTAAGTTTATAAAGTATTGACGATACGCTTTTATCTATTATTTTTTTTGCTTTTTTTTCTTTTTGGATTTCTTCTTCGCTGATTTTTTGTTTGTTTTCACTTTCGTTTTCTGTATCGGCATCGGTATTTTTGTCATCGGTAATGATATTTTTTTCGGTTTTCTCTTCGGACTTAAATAATAAGCCGACAATAAACATTGCGATACCGGAAATTAATATTCCCGCAAAATATATTTTAACGATTATATCGGGATTTAATTTGTTTACCGCTCTGTAATTCAGAAAAGTAAAAATAAACATTGTTATCAAAAAAAATCCGAGAATTATTTTATATATATTGTTTTTTTGCATTTTCATCAAGTTTTAAAAGAAATTTAACAATATCTTCCGCAGTCATTATTCTGTGTTCCGAAATTTTGCTTATTGCAGCTTTTGTCATTGTATTTACCTGACAATCATCGGGGTCTTGCACTATTGTAAAAGCTCCGGCTTCGTATGCCGTTTTCATTCCTGCTGCTCCGTCTCGGTTTGCACCGGAAAGTAAAATTGCCAGCATTTGATTTCCGAAAACATAAGCTCCGGAGGCAAGCGTAATGTCTATTGCCGGACGTGAATGATTTACAGGCTCTTCGGTGGATAATCCGATAAAATTTCCCGGTTCTATGTACATGTGGTAATTTGCCGGCGAAAGATACACTCTTTGCGGCAAAATACGTTCTTTGTCAATAGGTTCGAGGATTTTTAATTTGGATTTTATGGATAATGCTTCAACAAAACCTGTTCTGACTTGTTTTAATCTGTGCAAAACAAGAAAAACAGGAAAATTAAAATCTTCCGGTAATATATCGAGAATGCTTGTAATTGTTTGAAAACTACCTGCCGAACCTCCTATTACTATGTATTTTATATTCTCCATTTTCCGTTGAAATTCGGTTTTCGGTATATCATTTCTGTTTTATCGAAAGGATTTAATTTTAATCCGTATTTTTCGGGTTTTTCATCTTTTATTCCCAAAATAATAAAACCTTGTTTGTTTAATTTATCGCCAAGTGTATTAATGATAGAACTTTGCAGTTGTCTGTTATAATATAAAAGTGTATTTCTGAAAATAATCAAATCGAAATTTTCTTGTTCTTCAATATCAAACCAACCCGACGGGTTAAAAGTAACATTCGACATTAATGAATTTTTCAGTTTAATTGTTTTTTTTTCTTCCGTAATATAGTATGAAAGTGGTGTTTCCAGTTCCAGTACTTCGTAATTTTTATTTCCTGTTTCTGTTTTTTTTACGGAAAACTTCCCTTGTTTGCAGTTTTCTACGTGTTTTTCTGAAATGTCATCTGCCAATATATCGACTTTGTGCAACAAATTAAGTTGGTCTAAAATAATCAGTAAAGAATAAAGTTCATCGCCGGAAGAGCATTGAGGAAAATAAATTCTTATTTTTTCTTTTTTGAATAATTTCGGGAATACGTTTTTTATCAATGAACGCCACATATTCGGGTCTCTGAAAAACTCGGTTACAGGTGGTCGCAGGCTGTGTATAAATTCATTTAAAAATAAATTGTTTGTAAGTCTTTTCATAAGGTCGGACGAATGGAGAGTTTCAAATTTAAGCATTGAGTTTTCCACTCTTCTTTTGAAAAAACAAAAGGAGTAATTACTGAAATCCAATCCTTTATCAAGAAGAACTTCATTAATTTCTTTTAACTCCGATATTTTTAAATTGATGTTCAAAGTTTATTTTTTTATATAGAAATTGCCGTGTCGAACGTATCCTATTTCTTTTTCGTTTACGATACTTTCGCTTGCTCCCAATACAAGAAATCCCTTTCGATGCAAGCAACCGTTAAAGGTATAAAAAAGTTCTCTTTGCAGTTTTGTATTGAAATAAATAAGTACGTTCCTGCAAAATATTATATCGAATTGAATATCAAAAATATTAGTTTTTGTAACCAAATCGTGTTTTTTGTAAGTGATGTTTTTTTTAAGAAAATTGTTCATTATTATTGAATCATTTTCCTTATCTATTTTGAAATATTTAGAATAAGGAATATCTAAATATTGGTCGAAATTATAGGGATTTTTTCGTACTACTTGGTCGAAATTTTCGAGATATTCAATATTAAAACTCAGCGGATATATTCCGATATTTGATTTTTCGATAACATCTTCGTTAATATCGGAGGCGTATATGTTTGTTTTTTCCAATATGCCAAGTTCGTTCAAGAGTATTTTCAGCGAATATATTTCTTGTCCGGTCGAGCAACCGGCGTGCCAGATATTAATTTGTTCGTTGTTTTTCAGTTTCGGTAAAAGCCTGTATTTTACGGCTTGCCAGACTTCTGTATCTCTGAAAAGTTCGGTAGTATTTACGGTTATATCTTTTACGATTTGTTCTATAAAGTTGCTGTTGGATTTTATGTTTCGTATAAGTTGTGTAAAATTCAGACCGTAATCTTTCATTATTTTATCGATACGCCGAGCAAATGATTTTTCGGAATAGTCTGAAAAATCATAAGACGAGTTGTCCTTAATGGTCTCGATAAAAATATTTAAGTCTTTTGTACTTAGCATTTTATGTTTTTGTACAGCTTTATTTTCGGGTTAAAAACAGCTTTATAAATCTATTTATATTCTGCAAATATATAAATAAGTTTCTGTTTATAAAGTATAAAGTCAAGGTTTCGCTTTAAGTGAAATCTTGATTCTCTTGTCTTGTTAAATTCTAATTCCCATTAATAATACGTCATCGACTCTTACATATTCTCCTACCCATTTATCGAATATATCTTCCATAATTTTTTGTTGTTCAGGCATATCGTATTCTTGTATTTGCAGGAGTATTTGCATTAGTCTTTTTTTCATGAACCTTTTTTTGTGTTCGCCTCCGAATTGGTCTTGAAATCCGTCGGACATTAAATAAAAGGTATCTCCTTTTTTGAATGTAAGTGTCTGATTTGTATATCTTTTATCCATTTTTCGTCGCTGATAACCTACCGGCATTCTGTCTGCTTTTATTTCGGTTATTTCTTCGTCTCGAATAAAAAGCATAGGATTGTTTGCTCCGGCAAAATCCAAAGTATTATTGTCGAAATTCAGTATTGCAATGGACATATCCATACCGTCTTTGGTTTGCGAAGTTGCACTTTGATGCAAGGAACTTACAACTTTTTCTCGCATAAGTTGAACTATGTCGGCGGCATTAATTTCTTTATGTTCGTCATTTGCTTTGTTTACTATTTCGTTCAGAAATGAAATTCCGAGCATACTCAAAAAACCTCCGGGAACACCGTGTCCGGTACAGTCGGCTGCAACTATAAATGTTCGGTTCTCTATTTTTTTTATCCAATAAAAATCACCGCTTACAATATCTCTTGGCAAGTATAAAACAAAATGGTCTGCTATTTGGTTATCAAGAATTTTTGTTTCCGGTAAAACTGCTGTTTGTATGATACTTGCGTATCTGATACTTGCATGAATTTCTTCACTTTGTTTGGAAATTTCTTCATTTTGTTTTCTTATTTCCAATGTTCTTTTTGCGACTTCGGCTTCGAGTTCGTCTGTTCTTTTTTTCATTATTGCCGCACGTTTTTTGAATATTAAAAATCCGACAAAGAATAACAGTGCCAATATTATTGCCGCCACTGCGATTCCGAAGCCTAATGTTTTCCAAAACGGGGGGTTAATCTTTACATATAATTTTACGTCTTGGGCTTCTTTACCGAAAGTATTTCGGGCTTTAAAAATCAGATTGTATTTACCCGGTGAAAGGTTTTGTAAATTAAATTCGTTGTCTTTTTTCCATTTTATATTTTCTTCAGAGTTTCCTTCTATTGTGTATGAATATTCTATTGAATTTTGTTTTATAAATTCGGTAGCAAGCAATTTGATATTTATAACACCGTAATCGTAATTTAATTCGATATTACCGGGAGATGTAATGGTATCGGTTGCTGTTGTAACCGATTTTATGCGTAAATTGAATTTCGGAGAAAAACCGGTTTTGTTTTTAGGGTTTATCTTATAAAAATTTCGACCTCCGACTATCCAAATATCATTTTTATTGTCGATAAAAAATTCATCTATACGGTTAAAAAGTTGAAGCATATCAATTTGCAGTTCCTTTCGGTACTCGGAATTTCCTATAAAATAAATATTGTTTTTTTCTTTTATTATACTGCATTCCGAAGAGGGAAAAATATAACGAGATTTGGGACTTATATTATCCGTTATTTCTTTGTTAATAATTATTGTATCCTTATCCTGTTTATATTCAAGCACTTTGTTGGATATAAAAAAAAGTATTCTGTTATCGTTTTTTCTTACGATTACATTTTCCGGAATATTTGAATCTATGTAATAAGGTGTTATGTTGAAAGTATCTTTTGCAACGGATTCACTTATTTTGTATGCTGTATTTTCTCCGGAAATCCAAAGTGTATCGAGGTTTTGTTCTATTATGGAAAGTATTTGTTCCGGTTTTTCTCCCGAAAAATTTATTTCGGTAAGTTTAATTTCTGTTTTTTCTTCGGATATTTTGTACATTCCGTTTGTTGAAACTACATAAATAAAATCGCCTGTTTCGGATTTAACAGCATCATAAATATAGGTGTTTTCAATTATCGGCTTGGCTTTTTCTCCTTGCTTTTCTTGAAAAAACAGACCAAAATTAGATACTATTAAAATCCCTCCTTTGTAACTGATTACTTGTTTGCATTTTCCGGATACTCCTTCAATATTTTTAAATACGTATTTTACCGATTGCAAATCGTAAATTCTTTTTGTTTCTTTTTCAAATGTGCGTTTACGAATTTTCTTTCTGTTGCTGTTGTTTTTATCGACATCGGTTTCAATCGGACTCTCGCTTGTCGTTTCCGTTTCGGCGGGTGTTTTGGTTTCTTCTTTCGTATTATTTACGGTTTCCGACTTTTCATTGTCTTTCTTTTTCTTTCTTTTTCTTTTCCAACGTTTCCAAATTTTCTTACCGGTATTTTTGTTTGTATTTTCGACCGTAGTTGTTTCTTCTTTTTTTTCTCTTGATTTTTTATCAACTGTTTTGTTTGTATTTGCCGCTGAATTATTTTGGCGACTGTTATCTTGGTAATCAGGAGTTATTTCTTTTATTTTTTCCGTAATTATTTCAATATCTTCAAAGTTTTTAACTTTCGACAGATAAAAAACTCCTTCGGTTGCCGTAACGTAAAGAGTTGTGTCTATTTGTTTTACGGAAGTTATCTTACCTATTATTCCCGGATAGTTTCCGTAATTCAAAATAGGCACTTGCATATCTATTCTACTGAGTCCGTAGCTGTGTGCAAGCCATAAACCTGCATTTATGTCCAAAGCGGCAGTATAAATTTCATCATCGGGAAGTCCGGTTCTATAATTAAAAGTTTTTTCTATTTCGCCGTCGGATTTGTTTACCACCACAGCCCCGCCGGTGGTTGTGTAAAGAACAAACTGCTTTGAATTTAAGTTCAGACCTCCCGAAAGAACACTTTCCGGAATATATTCCGCCGGTTTAATTTCAAAAGGTTTAAGAGTTTGTCCGTCGAACAAATAAAGTTGATTGTTATCTATTCCTATAATAGAATATGTGTTGTCAAAATAATCGGAAAATAATATGTTAAATTCGGAAATCTCGTCAAAACCGTTTATTTTTTTTCTGTTTTCTTCGGTAATATCGAAAACTCCTATTCCTTGCAAATTTATGTATATTTTATTTTTGTGAGTCATTATTCCTGCGAAAGGATTTTTTTTGTCGGAAATAATAACAAGCTCTGTTTTAGACAGGTCGGACAACTTTGAACTTAAAACCATTTCTTCACTGTAGAACCAGACTTTATCATCTGTAAATTCTATTTTAGAAAAAAAATCAAGATTGTCGAACGAGTCGGAAAGTGATGTATATTCGTAGTCTCCTGTTTTGTTTTTCAGAAGGTAGCCGAAACCTTCGTTACAGCCGGCAAATATTTTATCGGAAGTTGGGTCTTTCGCCAAAGCGTAAGGAACTTTCCCGAAAGTAACATAATTTTCCTTTTGCCCGTCGTAAGTAAGTATTCCCTTTTTGTTTGCAAAAAGCATCAATCCGTCGTTATCCTGAACAATCGCCCAACTTTGAAAATCATAAATATCTTCAAAAATAAAATTGGTAACAAAAGATTGTCCGGCTTCGGTTTCCTTGTCGGTGTTAATTTTGGTAACTGAAGTTTTTGTATTAATACTTAAAAATCCGGCTTTTGACAAAGCAATATATCCCAGATTAAGGGTTATGCCGACCAAAAGCACTATTGCTGTTGTATTTTTTAAAATTTTATTAAACATATTCAAAATTATTATTATTTTTCGGTTTATCAAAAAAATATATAGGCACGACCGACAAATAGTCCACCTTACAGTTGTAAGTTTTTGTAAATAAGAACTTTAAGAAGATTAAAAAACATTAATTAATTTGTTTATAAAGGTAAAATAAACTTTAATTTATGTGAAATTCATCTTACAGTCGTGTTTTATTTTAAAAAAAAAAAAAAAAAAAAAAAAAATAATAAACAAAAAATAAAAAAAAAAAAAA